>JAEELC010000018.1 GCA_016288675.1 Acholeplasmatales bacterium
AAAGCCTTGAGTATTTAAATCAATCAAGCTTGTTTTTACACCAATTTCTCCACCTACACATGGATCATCTTCTCCATATAAAAGTAAAATAGGTAGATTTACAGCATTTTCGGATTTTTTATTATGTAAACCTTTTACTAAATGCATTAGGTCTACATAAGCTCCATTTGTGAAATCAAATCCACATAATGGGTCATTAATATAGTCTTTAACATTGTCTTCATTATAACTTAACCAATCTAATTCAGTTTTTGCATCTTTAATTGCTTTAGAATAAGAACCAAGGACCATTTTCTTCATATAATTAGTTTTACCTAAATCTGTAGTAAAGAATTGAGTAAAATTACCAATTGCTATACCAAATCCGATTCCCTTTTTGTATGGTGGAAATCCTGATAATATCATCTTAGAATATAATCCACTTTCTTTTTGAATTAGATTTCTTGCAATAATTGAACCCATTGAATGTCCATATAATATAATATTGTGAATATCAAGTGAGTTTTCAATGTAATTAGTTATTGTTTGTTGGTCTAGTAATAAATCCTTATATCCACCACGATGTTTAAAATTACCAAGATGTGTGGAGTATTTACCATGACCTCTTAGGTCACTGGTAATAACTGTATAACCAGCTTCATTCATTTTTTTAGCAAAATCTTCATAACGTCCTTGGTGTTCCATCATTCCGTGAATGACTTGAATTGCACCTTTAGGATTTTCAACTGGATAAACATTTAAAAATAGGTTTTGATTATCTAAGGCCTTTATTATTTTTAATTCCATACTTTTCTCCTATTAAACTAAATGAAGCTAAATAATGGTAATACAATTGGATTTCTTTGAGAAATTTCCTTTACTAAATGAGATAGGTAGTCAGCTAAATCATTTTGAATTTGTTGATAACTTAATTTTGGATTACCTAATGCTTTAGCTAGATATGTTTTAGAAGCTTCAACGATATTCTTTGTTAATTCTTCAGCTTCCTTCATGTATACAAAACCACGTGATACTACTTGTGGTTCAAGAGCTATCTTACGATCTTTTTCAACTATTGTAAAAATGACAGAGAATAGACCATCATCAGATAAGCTCTTTCTTTCATGAATAATAGAACTATCTAAATCTGATACTGCACCATCAATATAGACATCGCTTGCTGGTACTTTACCATTTTGTATAATTGTATGATCAGTTAATTCAAGTACGTCACCATTTTCTAGAACGAATAAATTGTCTTTATTCAAACCACATTCTATAGCAAGATTACCATGAACCTTTAACATTCTATATTCACCATGAATTGGCATAAAGTATTTTGGATGCAATAAATTTTGTAGCATTCTTAAATCACCTTGAGCAGCATGACCTGAAGTATGTGTATCAGTGATTGGAGAATGAACAATTACGTTACAACCATTTTTGAATAATTGGTTAATTGTTGTATTAACTCCTACTTGGTTTCCTGGAATTGGAGAAGAAGAGAAGATAACTGTATCACCAGGCATAAGCTTTACTTGCTTATGTGTTCCTTGTGCAATACGTGATAAGGCAGCCATTGGTTCACCTTGAGAACCAGTACAAATAACTACTAGTTCATTAGCTTTATAGTTTTTAATATCATCTACATCAATGAATGTAGTTGCAGGTGCCTTAATATAACCAATTTTTTGACCTACTTCAATTGTTTTAATCATTGAACGACCAAAAATTGCAATCTTTCTATTTGTATCTACAGCAGCTTCAACAATTTGTTGAACACGATAAATGTTTGATGCGAATGTAGCTACTAGAATACGTGAATGAATATGCTTAAATAATTCACGAATATTTTGACCAATATTTTTTTCACTCTTAGTATAACCTGGTACTGTAGCATTTGTTGAGTCTGCAAGAAGAAGATCTACACCTTCTTTACCAAGCTCAGCTAGTTTATCAAATTCACATTGAGGTCCTGTAGGAGTCATATCAAATTTGAAATCACCAGTATGGAAAATTGTACCAGCACCTGTACGAATTACAATACCAAATGTATCTGGTACTGAATGTGTCATACGTATGAACGAAATTGATGTGTGGTCAAATTTGAATTCATCATTAGCTGTGAATTCTACAATTTCAGGAACTCTTATATCTTTATATTCTTCAAGTTTGTTCTTAATTAATTGAACTGTTACACCAGCTGCATAAATCTTTGGTACTTTTATTTCTTTTAAGAAGAATGGTATACCACCAATGTGGTCTTCATGACCATGTGTTACAAATAAACCAACAATTTTTTCTTCTTTATCTTTTAGATATTCAAAGCTTGGTACTACATAGTCAACACCAAGTAAATGTTCATCTGGGAATAAGATACCACAGTCAATAATAAATATTTGATCATTATATTCTACGCAATACATATTTTTACCAACTTCAAGCATACCACCTAAAGCGAAAATACGTGCTGTTTTTGTATTTTTAGACATAATAAAAAACACTCCTTTGTCTATTTAATTTTGATTAAAATGTGTTATAGAAAAAGCTATAACTGATAAAAATAAAATAATTAAAAAATAAGTTGAATGTAATAGAAAAAGCTACTACTTAAATAAAAAATACCAAAATTAGTATATATTATTTTAAAGTATAATACAATTGTTTTATAAAAAAATATATGATATAATCATTAAGGACTTTTTTTAAAGTCATATTTTTGTAAATTATCGAAGAAAGAGGTATCTATATGAAAGCAAGTCAAATGTTAATTGCTACAGCAAAAGAAGCTCCAGCAGAAGCTAAAATTGCATCACATCAATTATTACTTCGTGCAGGTTATATGAAGAATGAAGTTGCAGGAGTTTATAACTATCTACCGCTTGGTCTTCGTGTTATTAATAAAATTGAAACTGTAATTCGTGAAGAAATGGATAAGTCAGGTGCTAATGAAATTTTATGTTCTGCTATCCAACCTAAGGAATTATGGGAAGAATCAGGACGTTGGGCTAAGTATGGTCCAGAATTAATGCGCTTTAAAGATAGACATGAACGTGAATTTTGCTTAGGTCCAACTCATGAAGAAGTATTCACATCAATTGCTCGTGATTTAATTAAATCACCTAAGCAATTACCAATGAATTTATACCAAATTCAAACAAAATATCGTGATGAATTTAGACCTAGATTTGGTTTAATGCGTTCTCGTGAATTCATTATGAAAGATGCTTATACTTTTGATAAAGATGAAGCTGGTTTAGAAGTATCTTATCAAACTATGTATGATGTATATTCTCGCATTTTCACACGTTTAGGATTAAACTATGTTCCAGTTCTTGCTGATACTGGTGCTATTGGTGGTAATGGTTCTCATCAATTTATGGCATTATGTGAAGTTGGTGAATCTGATATTGTCTATTGTGAAGAATGTGGTTATGCAGCTGACCAAGAAAAAGCTGATGCTATTTGCACATTAAAAGATAATTCAGAACCAAAAGAACTTGAAAAAGTTAATGTAGGTCATGCAAAATCAATTGAACAAATGGTTGATTTCTATAAGCGTCCTGCAACTGAAATGGTTAAGTCTGTTTTATATAAGGATACTGAAAAGAATAAATTATATCTTGCTCTTGTTAGAGGAGATAGAGAAGTTAACGAAATTAAGCTTGTTAATGCAATAGATTCTGCAGAAGCATTCCTTACATTTGGTAATGATGAAGATATTAAATCATTACATACTTGTGAAGGTTATATTGGACCAGTTGGTTTAGATTCAAGCGTTGAAATTTTAGTTGATAAAGAAGTTGCTGAATTAAAGAATGGTATTTATGGTGCTAATGAAGCATTAATGAATTACGTTAATGTAAACTTTGGCAGAGATTACACTGGTAGAGTACTTGATTTACGTAAAGCAGTTGAGGGTGATTTATGTCCATGCTGTGGTAAGCCAATGAAGATGCGTCGTGGTATTGAAGTAGGTCAAATTTTCAAACTACAAACAAAATATTCAAAAGCTATGAACTGTACTTATCAAAATGAAAAAGGCGAAAACGTTCCAATGGTTATGGGTTGCTATGGTATTGGTGTAACACGTACTATGACTTCAATTATTGAACAACACCATGATGATTTTGGTATTAAGTGGCCATTGAATGTTGCACCATATCATGCAGTAGTTGTACCTGTTATTAATAAGGATGAGGCACAAGTCGCTTTAGCTGAAAAGTTATATAAAGAATTATTAGCTTCAGGTGTTGAAACAATTTTAGATGATAGAGATGCTAAACCAGGATTCAAGTTCAAGGACTGGGATCTTATGGGTATTCCATACCAAATTATTTGTGGTAAGAGAGTTTCTGAAGGTATTGTTGAATTAAAGAATCGTCAAACAGATGAAAAGATTGAAGTAAGTCCTGAAGAAGCAGTTAGAGTAATTGTTGAAGCAGTTAAATCTATAAAATAATGAAAGTCCCGATTTTCGGGACTTTTTTGTTATATAATAATATAAAGAGGTGTTATTGTGGAAAAGTTAGAAAAATTGATGAATATTATTAAAGAAAGTAATGATATTGTATTCTTTGGTGGTGCAGGAGTATCAGTTGCTTCTGGGATTCCTGACTTTAGAGGGGCAAATGGATTATATAACTATACCCCTGAAGAGATAATTAGTCATCATTTTTTTATGGATCATACTAAAGAATTTTATGATTTTTATTGGGATAAAATGGTATATAAGAATGCATTACCAAATGCTTGTCATAAAGCTTTAGCTTATTTAGAAGAAAAAGGAAAATTAAGAAGTATAATTACTCAAAACATTGATGGCTTACATCAAAAAGCTTTAAGTAAAAATGTATTAGAATTACATGGCAGTGTAAATAGAAATTATTGCATGAGATGCCACAAATTTTATGATTTATCTTCTCTTGAAACAAAGGGTATTCCACATTGTACTTGCGGTGGTATTATAAAACCTGATGTAGTTTTATATGAAGAAGGTTTAGATGAGACAATTATTACAAGAGCGATTTCTGATATTTCTAATTGTGATACTTTAATTGTGGCTGGTACAAGCTTAGTTGTATATCCAGCTGCTAGTTTTATTAGATATTTTAGAGGTAAAAATTTAATTATTATTAATTTAGGACAAACTTCTTATGATATATATACAACTCTTGCGATAAATGGAAAAGTTGAAGAGTATCTTAATATTGACAATTTTAAGAAATATAATATTTAAAAAGGTTCTACAAATGTAGAACCTTTTGTTTACTTATTTTTTAAATTTATTAAGAATATCTTGTTTAATTTCTTTTGGAACATATTTAGAAATATCAACATTGAAGGTTAATAATTCTTTTATTGAAGATGAAGAAATAAATTGGTTATTAGCATATGGAAACATTAATAAGGTTTCAATGTGTGGATCAATGTCATGATTAAATTGAGCTAATTGAAATTCTGATTCATAATCTGTATAATTTCTTAATCCTCTTATAATTACATTGATATTATTTTTTTGAGCGTAAGATACTGTTAATTCATCAGTTGTAACAACCTTTACATTTTTTAAATCTTTAACAACTTTATTAATCATTGCTACACGTTCTTCAAGACTAAATGTTGGATGTTTGTGTACATTAGTTGAAATTAATACATGTACTTCATCAAATATATTACTTGCACGTCTTATAACGTCTAAATGGCCATTTGATAATGGATCAAATGTACCAGGATATACTGCATTTCTCATTATATAAAAAACCTCAAATTTCTTTATATTGCCATATAATTATAACTTATAATATGGCATTTTTCAACTTTTAGCTAGTAAGCGAATAAAAAAAGCTAAAGAATCACTTTAGCTTAACTCTGCAATGTATTTTGATATAGAACATATAAAATCTGTAAAGACTAGAGATACGAGATTCGTTATCAAAACTATCGTATGTTTGTTTAACTTCATTTCTTAGTGAATTAACATAATCTGTATATTGTGGTTGCTTATTACCTAAGAAGATGAAAAATAATGAAGTGACGTAGATCCAAGATTTTATTATTTTTCTTGTTTCTTCAGAATATGCTTCATCATTAGATATCTTTTTTAATAAATCTAAGAAATAAATTTTATTATCAGTTAAATAACCTTTAGATAATCCTTTAAAATTTATTCTATATCTATATAATTTGTTTGAAACATAATTAACTTTATAATTATGTTGAAGTAAATTAATTAAGAAGATAAAATCTTCACCATAATTTAAATTAGGATCAAATTTTAAATCTTTAATTATTGATGTCTTAAACATCTTATTCCATAAGTTGCAACTTATATTTTGATTGAATACTATTTTAGCGATAGTTTCCTCACTATTAGAAGAAGAAAACTTTTTAAGACGGCGTGAATTTTCTAAATACATATTTTGTACAGTGTATCCACAAATACTTATATCAGCATTATTTAACTTTATTGCTTTATGCAAAACTTCTAAATAAGTTTCAGATACATGATCATCAGAATCTATAAATACAAAATATTTACCATGTATTTTATGTAGTAAAAAATTTCTTGTTTTTGAAACAGACTTCTCATTACGTTTTTTAAATAAACGAATTCTTGAGTCTTTTTTTGCAAACTCATTTACTATATCATAACTGTCATCAGTTGAACCATCATCAACAATAATAAGCTCAAAGTTTTTATAAGTTTGTTTTAAAATTGATTTAATACATTTTTTTATATACTTATGATTATTGTATAATGGTACAAGTATAGTAATTAAATCATTCATAGTTACACCGCACTTTTCTAAATTATAAATAATAGTGATTAAAGTATAACATATTTTTCCCAAACAAGCATTATAAATTTTCTTTTAGATGTTAAAAATATAAATGCTGATTCTATTTTTATTTTATAAAAATAATTGTTTGTATGTAAAATAGTTTGTGATAATTATAAAAGGTATTAATAATGACTATTTTTTATAGATAAATTGATTTTTATGAGGCATAAAGAAATAAATAAATGCTTGTTAAAAAAATGTGTTCGTGTTATAATAATAGTACCGAAAGTAGTGAGAAGGTTTGACCTTCTCACTTTTTCAATGCATGGAGGTGGATATATTTGTTACAAATTACTACGGTTGAAGAATTATTAACACCATTTTTTGAAGAACATAAAGAATATTCTTTATATAGTGTAGAATGGGTTAACGAGTTCGGATACAAAATTTTACGTGTTGCCTGTGATAAAATCGGTGGCATTAATTCAGATGAACTTGGAATTATTAATGATTTCTTATCAGAAAAGCTTGATGCTTACGAGAAAGAGTTACCTGATAATTATATGCTAGAGGTATGTTCACCTGGTGCAGAGAAGGAATTAAGAAGTAAAGAAGAAATTCTTGATTCTGTAGGACAAAAGATAA
>JAEELC010000161.1 GCA_016288675.1 Acholeplasmatales bacterium
AAAAAATGAATGCATAAATATATAACATGCTGGTTGTTATTTTCTTTTTAATTTGTAAAATGTGTATAAATTTGATATAATGTGAAAGAAGGTCTACCCTTCAATCTTAATAATCGTTATAGAGCGATGTAAAACAAGTCGAAACTTTTATCCATGAGGAAGGTCACAATTTATTTGTGACCTTCTTTTTTTTTGATAAAAAAAGAACCACAATTATGTGGTTCTAAATTCGCTCTATTAATGCTTTTTCATCATTTACAGTATATTTCTTCTTTGAATAAGAGATAATGTTATTCTTAATCAAATAATTTAATTCTTTTGAAAATGTAGGACGCTCGATATTTAAATATTGAGCTATTTCTGTCTTATTTAATGTTAGACTGAATGTCTTACCTTTTTCTTTAGATATTAAATAGAAGTAGCATGCTACTTTATTTGAGACTTTTTTTAAAGATAATAATTTAATATGAGATGTTTGCTCATAACTTAAATCTGATAATTTCTTAAATAGATTTATTCCTACTTCGCTATTTAATCTCATTAATGTTACTAAACTATCTTTAGAGATAAATGTTATTTCAGTATCATTTGTTGCAAGAAATGTAGCTTTATATGTTGGATCATTTGAAAATATTAAGCCTTCACCAAAAGAATTTGATTTACTTATATGTCTTATAATCATTTCATGTCCATCACTAAGTAAATTTTTTGCAACTACACCACCTTTTTTTATGAAGGCGATAGAATTACATTTATCGCCTTCTCTAAAAATACATTCATCCTTCTTATAAGTTCTAGTTACTCCTTTTACATATTGAGCAAGCTTACGCTTATTAAAATCTGAAATATTATTAAATAAATAAGTCATTAGTGCTTAACCTCGCTATCTAAAGTTTCACGAGACATAGCTAACATTAATTTAATTCTATTTTCTTGGTTAACTTTTGTAGCACTTGGGTCATAATCAATTGCGACTATATTAGCATCAGGATATATTGACTTGATTTTTTTCATTACACCCTTACCACAAATATGGTTAGGTAGACAACCGAATGGTTGTGCACAAACAATATTTTTATAACCAGTTTCTACTAGTTCTACCATTTCAGCTGTTAATAGCCAACCTTCACCCATCTTTGTACCATGACTTAATACTCCACGGGAATAATCTTTTGTTTTATCAAAGCTATTCATTGGTGTGTATTTAGTTTTCTTTATAGCTTTAATCATTAAATTTTCTCTACGCTCTAAATATTTAATTAAGATACGAGTTAGGTTAGTTTTTAATAATGAAATCTTATAAAGCTTTCTATCATATATAGTATTGTAACAAGAATAGAATAAGAAACCATATAATCCTGGAACTGATATTTCAGCTCCTTCATTAATTAGGAAATCTTCAAGATGATTATTTCCTAATGCCGAATATTTAATATAGATTTCTCCAACTATACCTACACGAGGTTTTACAGTATCAATTATTTCAACTTTATCAAAATCTTGTGCAATAGCGTTGATATTTTTCTTTAAGTCTCTAAATGATACGCCTTTGTTATGTAAGAATTCTTCACCAATCTTATCAACATATTTATTTACGATATTATCGGAATCACCTTTATGTGCTTCATATGAGATAACTTTGTTTCTCATATACATTAGCATATCACCATAAGTCATTGCGGCTGCTAGACGCTTGATTAATGGATAAGTAATTCTAAATCCGCTTTTCTTGTCTAATCCTTTAGCATTTAAGCTAATAACTGGAACATATTCATAATGAGCTTTAATAAGAGCTTTACGTAATAGGTGGATATAATTTGATGCACGGCATCCTCCACCTGTTTGAGTTATTAATAAAGCGACTTTATGAGTTTCTTCTTTACTCATATTATCTAATGCGTTTATAAATTGTCCTATTACAAGAAGTGCTGGATAGCATGTATCATTATGTACATATTTTAAACCTTCTGTACGAATGATATCATCATGATTATTTAATAGTCTAGTCTTATATCCACATGCTATTAAAGCTTTTTCAAAGAAGCGGAAGTGGATAGGTAGCATTGTAGGAAGAAGAATAGTATATTCACGTGCCATTTGACGAGTGAATACAGGTGAATTTATTTCATAATTTTCTTCAAATTCTTTATTGTCTATCATTCTTTTCTTCCTCCTTCTTTAAACGAAGTGCTTCAAATAAACTTCTAAGTCTAATCTTAACTGCACCTAGATTTGTAATTTCATCGATTTTGATTTGAGTATAAATCTTTCCACCATGTTCAATAATATCTTTAGTTTCATCAGTGGTAATAGCGTCTAGACCACATCCAAATGATACTAATTGAATTAAATTCATGTCATCTTGAGTAATTACATAGCGCGCTGCACTATATAAACGTGCATGATATGTCCATTGGTTTAATACATTTGTTTGGAATCTATCTGTTAAGTAAGAAATTGATTCTTCATTTACTACACCTACTCCAAATCCGGATATTAATTTATCAATACCATGATTTACTTCAGGGTCTACATGGTATGGTCTACCACACAATACAACAATTTCTTTACCTTCCATACGGCATTTATGAACAATTTCTCTACCACGTTGACGAATATCATCTAAGTATTTTTTATATTCGTCATAAGCTTGATCACAAGCTTTTTTAATTTCTTTTTTAGAAATTTTATAATATCTATTTAGGATATTATATAAATTAACTTCAAGTAATACTCTATTATTTAGTGATAAGAAATCATGTATGAAATTAACATTATTAATTTTTGACACATTGTTTACAATGTTTTCTGGGTTATAAGCTACAATTGGGCAATTGTAATGGTTATCACCTTTATTTTCATTAATGTTATATGTCATACATGGATAGAATATTGTTTCTAATCCTTGATTAATTAAGGATTCAATATGACCGTGTGTTAATTTTGCTGGATAACATTCTGTATCAGATGGTATTGTATGTTGTCCTAATGTAAAAATCTTTCTATTAGAGAATCCTGAAGATATAACTTCAAATCCTAATTTAGTAAAGAATGTATGCCAGAATGGTAATAACTCATACATGTTAAGAGTTAGTGGGATACCAATCTTACCACGTTTTCCTTGTTGTGGAGTGTAGCTAGATAATTTATTTCTTACATATTCATAGATATTTAAATCATCATTTGTATGAAGATTTGATTTAGCTAAAGGACGTTCACAACGATTTCCTGAAATATATGTTGATTTATCACCAAAGCTGTTTATAGTTAAGGCACATCCGTTTTTGCATAAACCACATTTAGCATAACGAACTGTATGTGTAAAATTCTTTAAAGCTTCTAAAGATAAGATATCAGAAGAATCCTTCTTTAGTTCTTTAGAATGCAATGCAGCTCCATAAGCTCCCATTAAACCTGAAATGTTTGGACAGATTACATCTAGTCCAAGTTCACGTTCAAACGCACGTAGTACAGCTTCATTATTAAATGTACCACCTTGTACAACAATATGACGACCTAATGTTTCAACATTAGTAACTCTTATTACTTTATATAAAGCGTTCTTTACAACGGAAATTGAAAGACCTGCTGAAATATTTTCAATTGTTGCACCATCTTTTTGAGCTTGCTTAACTTGTGAGTTCATAAATACTGTACAACGTGAGCCTAAATCAACTGGGCTTGGTGCAAGTAAACCAATTTGTGCAAAGTCTTCAATCTTATAACCTAAAGCTTTTGCAAATGTTTGCAAAAATGAACCACAACCAGATGAGCATGCTTCATTTAAGAAGATGTTTGAAATAGCTCCTTGTTCAATTTTGAAGCATTTAATATCTTGTCCTCCAATATCGATAATGAAATCAACATCAGGCATGAAATGCTTAGCCGCTTTAAAGTGTGCCATTGTTTCTACAAGAGAACCATCTAAATGGAATGCTGCACGCGCAAGATCCTCTCCATATCCAGTAGAAGAAGCTCCACATATATTTATAAGTGGATATTCTTCATATAAGAGTGTTAAGTTATTCTTTATAATTTGTGCAGGGTTACCTTGGTTAAATTCATAGCTTGACCAACGTATTTCCTCATTCTTATCAATTAGAACCATTTTTAAAGTAGTAGAACCAGAATCTATACCTAAATATAGAGGCTCTGTATCTTCTTTAGTTAGAGGCTTAGTAGCTACAAAAGCTTTAGAGTGACGTGCTCTAAATAAATCTAATTCCTCTTGTGATTTGAATAATGGTTCAAGTGAACCATAAGTACCATTGTTTTTGAAATTACTAATAGTTTCAAAAAGCTTATCTGCATCATATTCTTTATCTGCACAATATGCAGCACCTAAGGATACGAAATATAATGAATTTTCAGGGCATATTCCTGTTAGATTTAACGATTCATCAAAGCTCTTTCTAAGTTCTGGCATACATGTCAAAGGTCCACCTAGATAAACTACATTACCTTCTATATCTCTACCTTGTGCTAATCCACCAATTGTTTGGTTAACTACAGCTTTATAAATAGAAGCTGCTACGTCAGCTTTTGAAGCACCTTGGTTTAATAATGGTTGTACATCTGTTTTAGCAAATACACCGCAACGTGATGCGATACTATATAGCTTTTCATGTTGACTAGCTAAATCATTCATATTAGTTACATCAACATTAAGTAGTGTTGCCATTTGGTCAATGAATGCACCTGTACCACCGGCACAAGTACCATTCATTCTTACATCCATTCCATCTTTTAAGAATAGAATTTTAGCATCTTCTCCACCAAGTTCGATAATGCAATCAGTATCAGGAATTAAACGTTTTGCTGCTACACGTGTTGCGTATACTTCTTGTACGAATGTAATATCACATCCGTTTGCAAGACCCATACCAGCACTACCTGATATTGCAAATGTTATTTTGTTAGAAATAATCCCCTTTTCAATTAATTGATTTAATATTTCAAGGACATTTTCTTTAATGTGTGAATAATGTCTTTTATAATCTTTATATATAACTTCATCGTGTTCTCCTAAAACCACATATTTAATGGTTGTAGAACCGATATCTAGTCCAAGTCTCATCTTTTCCACCTCAAATTAAACTTATACATTAAATTTCTTGCTTATAATTATAGTTTTTAGCACGCTATTTGTCAATTTAATTACGAAAAATAGTGAAAATCCGTTGGTTTGTCGAGAAAACTCTAAATTTAGAATTTGGTTGTCGCAATTATTGAGAATTATTACAACTTAATGTATAATTATTTATATAATTTAAAAAGAAGAGGTTATCCTAATGAAACGTATATTAAAGTGTTTGGCAGTATCATCTATACTAGCTATTGTTGGAATAAGTACATCTTGCTCTAAGAAATACAACATTGAATCTAGTATGGAATTAACAGCAACTGCAACTACAATTGCAGTTAAAGCAAATGTTAACGATCCTGATAAAAAGATTAATGCAAAATCAGTTCGTGCTCGTGTTATTGAAATTGCAAGTGATGAAAGTGAATCTACTAAAACTACACTTACTTTTTCTAAATTATTAACTACAGAAAATGAAGTTGTTATTAATAACGAAACTCAAACAGCAACAAGCTTGGAAGTTGCTACAAAATATAGAGTTGAATTATATGCAACAGTAGATGGTGAATCATATTCACTTGCTAGTGATACAATTACTACAAGTGCTCAAGGTACATCAGAAAATGATCCTATTTCAATCACTACATACGAAGAATTTAAAGAAATTGCAAATGATTATAGTGCATATTATAGACTAGATGCTGATATTAATTTTGGTGATCAAGATTATTCTCAAATTTTCTCTAGTGATTCAAAAGCATTTAAAGGAACATTTGATGGTAATGGACATAAGATTACATTCAAGCAAACTGAATCTAACCAATATTTAGGTTTATTCGGTATTATTGATAAAGAAGGTACAGTTAAGAACTTAGATGTTGTTAACGCAAATATTGCAGTGAGCCGTTCATCTAATACTTTTGTTGGATTAGTTGCTGGTTTAAATAAGGGTACTATTTCAAATGTTAAGGTTTATAACGAAGGCGATAATAGTCCTGAATTTAATATTAACGCAACATTATCAGGTACTACATCAAGCTTACTTACATATGTAGGTGGTATTGTTGGTCATAATGATGCAGATGCTACAATTGAAAATTCAAGCATTAATGCTAATATTAAATCAACAATCAAGTCTAGAACAACTTTAGGTGGTGTTGTTGGTACTAATAATGGTAAGATTAAGAATACTAAGGCTGTTAATAACATTACATTTATAGAAGATACAAGCTCTTCAACTTCAACTACTGTGTTAAGCTATGAAATTGGTGGCTTTGTTGGTTCTAACTCAGGTATTATTTCTAATTCTATTAGTCAAGGATTAGTAGATGTTTCATTTAAAGCTAATGCTAGCAATTCTTCAAGAAATGAAGAATTAATTCAAGCTTTAGGTGGATTTGCAGGTTCAAGTTTAAATGGTACTATTAATAATTCAGTAGCTAATACAAGCTTAGTTCTTGAAAATGAACAAGGTCCTGTTATGTATGTTGGTGCATTTGTAGGTAATGCAAGCATTCGTATTTTAGATGATTCTCATTTCAAGAATAATGTAGTTATTGCTAAAAATAATAAGATCACATTAGATTTAATTAAAAAAGAATCTGATTGGAAGATTAAGACTAAAGATAGTGATGATAAAGAAGTAGAAATTGATCGTATTTTTAAATTTGGATTAATTAATACATCTTCAAAGACTAAACAAGATTCATTTAATGAAGCTAATTCATTCTATGTTATTGGTGAATTTACATATACATTAGATGATGAAGTTGATACACTTCCATATTCAATTTCTAACACTGATTTAAGTCCTAAAGCTTCAACTTATGAACTTGGTCAAGATTCAAAGGTAATTGATTATATTAAAGAAAATATTTAAAGAATTCATAAAAGCTCTATTCATTTTGAACGGAGCTTTTATAATTAATTATTAGGAGATAATTATGATTGATTTAAGAAA
>JAEELC010000162.1 GCA_016288675.1 Acholeplasmatales bacterium
AAATATTACATAACAATTTACTCTTCCTTTTTATACTTGTCAATACTTTTTTAAGTTTTATCGAAAAGCTGTTTTATATATAAAAAGATAGCATAATTTAGGAAAATAAGGTTTTTATGCCTTATTTTTTGTTTTTTAATATTTTTCTACTTATTATGATATAAATCGTATAATATTGCTTTACTTACACCGTCATTATCGTTTGAATCTGTAATGTAATCTGCATATTCTTTTACTACATCACTGGCGTTATCAACTGCTATACTAAATCCTGTTGTTTCAAACATTGCTATATCGTTGATACCGTTTCCAATTGCAATAGTATTTTTTAACGGAATATTGTAATAGTCACAAACTTCTTTTACTCCTACTCCTTTGTTTACCTTTGAATTCCCAATAGTAAACCACATTTCATAGTAATCATCTTCTTTGATATTAAGAATTGACAAGTTAGGATCATTTTTAACATATTTCATTAATTCTTCAACTAAATTTGCTTTTTCATCAATTATCATACAAGTAGATATACTTAATGATTTAATTTGTTCTTTATATTTATCTTTGTCTAGTAGTATTTGACTATCATTTCTTAAATTTTTAGACACATAATCATTTTTAGCATCTCCTACTACTACTCTAACATCATTTTCATAAGCAAAATCTATTAGTTTATATAAATTTGATGGATTTATACATTTATTAAATATAACTTTATTGTTTTCTCTGTCATATACTTCTCCGCCATTGAATGACACTATAATTGAACTTGCATTACTATCCATTGATATCTTTATAGAATGATATCTTGGTCTTGATGTACAAATAACAACTTTGTGTCCTGCTTGTTTAGCTAATTCAATAGTTTCTTTGTTCTTTTCACTAATTACTTCTTGGGAATTTACTAGTGTTTCATCACCATCAATAAAGTATATCCTTTTATCTACATTTTTAATCTTTTTTAGTAGCTTGTTTTTATTTCTTATTATTTCTATATCAAGTTTACTTAAGAATTTATATATTCCTTCATATTTCTTTTTAAATGGGATATATATAATTATTGGTTTTCTATTATAATGTACAAAATGTTTTTTTAATCTTAACAATTCACTATCTTCATAGTTATCTTTTGTGTAATAGTATGTAAATAATGCTGCTGTTTTATCAATATAACTTCTTGAAAATTTGCTTAAGTCGTATGAGAATCTAAATGGCATTATTTCTATGTTAGAATCTAAAAGATTTTCACTAATAAACTTTTCATCATCTTCGATTACCATTACTATCTTTTTATTATGATTTTTATGCATTTCATTATACACGTCATAATCTTCCATAAAAATCACTCACTTATTTGTTTTAAATATTCTTCTAATGCTTCAATCATCTCAGGTGCAATGATTTTGTTTTTCTTATGATTTGGAATATTTTCTCTGATTATATCTATAGCTTCATTTAAATCTAATTCAACAATTGTATAATGTTGTTCAATTTCAGATTCTGTATAATTTGTTTTACTTAAATCTGGTTGCTTATCTGTTTCAATTACATAGTAATTAATTTCAGTTTTTCTATTTACTCCAGCTTCTGGATAATCTTTGTTTTTATAAGTTATTCTATAGAATACCCTTTTAATATCACTATCATCAATTTCAATTCCAGATTCTTCTAAAATTTCTCTTTTTAAACATTCATTCAACGTTTCATTTTCTTCTACATGTCCACCAATATATTGGTAACAACCATCTTCATTTCCAATTAATAATTTATTTCCATTAATAATTAAAGCTTTTGTTCTTACCACTGTTTCTGTGATTTCATCATCTCTTAAGTTATCATAGTTAAAAATTGTTTCTTTCATTGTTGGTTCCTCTTTTCTATAGTTCTATTATACCATACAAATTTTCGATGTCTATCTTCTTTTTGATAGAATTTGAATATTCATAATATTTGTCATTTCTTCAGGTGTGTTATTTGATGAATTTAATTCTATGTGTTCTAAATTGAATTTTTTATATAATTCTATCCAAAGTTTTCTTTCCCATTCTCTTTGAGAAAGTGCATCTTCAAATGAATTAGCACGTAATTCTCTTTCTCCTCTTTCATATCTTAATACAGCTCTTTTATATAAATCTTCTTCTGAGCATATAATATGAGAAGCAATTACTCTTGTTCCTTTTTCTAATAAAGCTTCAATAAAATAATCTGATATTGGGGTAACATACATTAAATCTGCCTCACCGTTAACAAAATCTCTTCCTCTTTGTAATGCATAATGAATATCATGTATTAATTTTTGTTTAGCTTCTAAAGTATCAATTATTTTATTATCTACTACCTCAGATGGTACCTTTTGAAATCTTTGTTCAAAAGGTACATCTAGTTCTTTTGCACATTCATCAAACGCTTCAACTCTTCTATATGCGCAATAATCTGTATTTTCTTTTACAAATCTTTTAACAAATGTTGTTTTACCACTGGCAGATGCCCCACCTATTAAAACTATCTCTTTTGTCATATAACCCTCTCTTAATTGTTGCTTTTAATATATTCTGCAAATTCATCGTCAGGTGAATCTACTGTTTTTGAAAAACTATCATAGAATCTATATAGTTTCTCTATTTCAACCTTTTCTTCTTTTTGTATTTCTTCAAATTTATTTTTAATTCTATTACCTAGTTCTCCTGTATAAAAAATTGTATCTTTTCTTAATCTTGATATGATATGTGTTCCTAAGGCATATATTTTTTCTGATTCTAAATCTTTTTTTCTTACCAATTTTCTTAGTTCTTCTAATACAGTATCAGAAACGCTACCTTCTGTCAAATCAAATGCTGCAATTTCTTTATAATGATCAAAATATTTTAAATGAAATCCATACTCTTCAAATAGTTCAATTAATTCTATTAGATTTTGTTCTACTCTCCATCCTCCACCTTGGAATACAAATGCTCCGGTAGAACTTTGTGATAAAGATCTTCTTATCCAATTTAAGTAGAATCTAATTGAATTTTGACTCATTTCTAATAAAGCGTGGTTTGATACTACAATATCCATTGGAATTACTTCATTTCTTAGTTCCCATAATTTCCAATATGGAATATGTAGACATTGTTTTTTTGTGTCTAATTTATCTATTACTAATTCGTTAATATCTTTTGAAATATGTTCAAATATTCTTGATTGTAATATATAAAATGATTGAGTTACATCAGTAGCAATATATTTATGTTTATCTTCTAGTAATAAACAACCTAATGTACCTGATCCTCCACCTATTTCAAATACTATATCACTATCATCTGTTAAAGCTGCTTCGATTAGTCTTTTTTCGCATATAGAAGCAATCATAGGTGCTTTAACTAAAAAACTCTTGTTACATTCCTTTTTTGTAAAATTGTATATATCTTTTGTTGTTTGTTTAAGCAAATTAAACTCTTCACTGGTTATTCCGCAGCATAATTTATGATAATGGCTTTCAAAGCTATTAGCATGCATACTATCAATGTATCTATATATTTCTTCATCATATTGTATTCTGGTTGGAAAACCGCCATTTTCAAACACTTTTGCTTTAAAAGCTCTAATGAATCTATTTGATAAATCTATTAATCCCTTAGATTCATTATTATTATATTCTTCAATTTTTAATGACATATACTACATCTCCTTTAACGTACATTTTTCTATTTCAAATATTCTATCACATACTTTTTTAATTACTTTCTCTTCATGTGAAACTATTATTAATGTAATATTATTCTTACTAAGTTCTTTTATAGCTTTTATTATTTCTTTTTTGCTATTAATATCTAAGGCTGCTGTTGGTTCATCTAACATAATAACTTTAGGATCCATTAGCAATGTTCTAATAATTGCTATTCTTTGCTTTTGACCTCCAGATAATTCATATGGATAATGATTTTTCTTGTTTAATAATCCATATTTATCCAGCCTTGCTTCAGCCATATTTATTGCTTCTAATTTATCTATTTTTTTAACTTTAGTTAGGGCTATAGTTAAATTTTCTAACACATTTAAGTGTTCAAATAAATTATATTCTTGAAATACTATTCCAACATCCTTTCTTAATTTGGTTGGCTCTATTTTAGTAATATCTAAACCGTTATATTTAATAGTTCCTTCCTCAAAATTAAGTAATCTATCAATGCATTTTAAAAGTGTTGTTTTACCATTGCCACTTTTACCGACAATTCCTATTGCTTCTCCCCTTTTGATTTTAATATTAACATTCTTTAATATTTCCTCATCATATTTTTTAGAAAGATTTGTAATTTCAATTATATAATCATTCATATTATTGCACTTCCTTTTTATTTATTTTTTTATAAAGTAAGTCTAATAGCTTACTAACTATTAAACATATTAAATAATAAACAGCGGCAGCAAAAATAAGTGGGAAGAACGCTTCATATGTTCTATTTCTAATTAATTCACTTGCTCTAGTTAAATCCATTACAGATATAAATCCAACAATGCTTGTTAGTTTAATAACTGCTACTATTTCGTTCTTATAAGCAGGTATTGCTGATGTTAGCATTTGAGGTATCAGTATATATATTAATGTCTGAAATTTAGTAAACCCTAAAGAATATGCTGATAATTTTTGGTTATGATTTATTGATTCATAAGCTCCTCTATATATTTCTGCAACATATGCTGATAAATAAATAGAAAATACTATTATCGCTACAAACATAGGGCTAATATTAACTCTTGCAAATAATACATAGTAAAATATCAATAATAACACTGTTATTGGAGTTCCTTGTAAAATACTAATATAGGCTTTGGATAAAACTTTTATTAGTTTAATATTACATAATCTACCCAAACATACTAGTACGGATAAAGAAGAACCTATTATTACTGATGTAAATGATATTATTAATGTTGCATATAATCCGTTAAGTAATAATAAATACCTCTGTTCATCAATAATGGTTCTTCTAAAACTAATTGATAGTTTATTTAGTAAATCAAAAATAGATTCTTTATTAATACATAATACAAATAATCCGATTAATACGATTAATATATTTATTAATACTTTCTTTTTTTTGTTCATATTAACCTACTTTCTTGTTACAACTACTATTCCACCTGTATAGTCTGGATGTGTAAATAAAACAGATTTAAGTCTTTCTTCAGTAACGATTATAGAAGAACCAGCCATATCTACTTTTTTAGATATTAGCGCTGGTATTACACCATCAAAACTCATATCTATTACTTCTAATTTATATCCTAATTCATTACATACATATCCAATAATATCAATATCATATCCTACGATTTGATTATTTTTAATGTATGAGAATGGAGCGACACTAGCAACTGTAGCAAATTTAATTGTTTTCTTTTTATTTCTACTGTCATATTTTTCTAGTTCTTTTTTTTCTTCATCGTTGCCCATCCATTTTTCTTCAAAATTTTTATAGATTCCTTCTTGTTCCATTTTAATTAGAACTTCATCTATATCTTTTTTAAGATTTTTTAAATCTGGAGACATTGCAAATGCGTAACTATCGTGTGTTAGCAATTCATCTAACACTTTTAATTGGTCATTATTTTTTAATATTTCTTTTGCTAATGGTTCATCAGTTAAAAATCCATCAATCTTACCTGATAATAATGCTGATACTTGATCACTATATGAACTATAGTAACTAGTTTGTACATTTTGTAATCTATTTTGTATTATTTTATCGTATTCACTAGCTGTGTAAATCCCTACGTTTGAATTTTCTAAATCATCAACACTATTAATTGGTTTTAATTCACTTCTACATCCAAATAGCACAATTGATGATAGTAGAATTATCATTATTTTAATCATTTTTACTTCTTTTTTTAACATTTGTATTTTCCTCTCTTTGTTCTTTCTCTGTATTTATTACAAAGTTGTTATAAATATTTCTCATTATTTCCATTGTTTTTCTTGGTGATGCTGATTGAACCATTACCCATCCTGAAGCATCCGTTCCAACTCTTCTTTTTGTCACAACGTCATTTTCTTTAACGTACATTTCTCCATCTACAAATCCTGGAACTTGTTTTAATTCATCAATAGATGTAATCATTGTTATTTTACCTTCTTTATTAGGTAAATAGATATCACCAGGACAAGTTATTTCTTTTTTGTAATTTAGCGTTACTGGATTATGTACCGCTATATCAATTAATGTATCAAAGATATTAAATCCTCTTGATACACTAATATTTTTTGTTGTTTGGCACCCTGGGAATCTCCATCCCATTTCTGATGCAATTATTTCTCCATCATTTGATACAAAAACTTCTATTGTCATAGCTCCATTCTTTAAATTCATCCCGTCTACTATCTTTTGAATGTATTCTTTTGGGTTTTCTTTAAAGAACTTTGGATAATGAATTAATTGCATATGGCAATTTAAACCACCGTTTATTGACGCTTTTATAGTAGAGCCGGGTATATATGTTAGATAAGAATCTAATACTTTTCCATCTTGCACTAGTGACTCTATCGACCACTCATGAGCATTTGTAAACTGCTCAACCATATATTTATCTGGTGTAATCTCTACTGGTAAATTATCAATATCCTCAATTGAATCAATCATATATACTTCAAACGAATTCATTTCATCTTTTGGCTTAAATACTATTCTTTGGCATCTCATTTCTTTAAAAAATTCAAGTATGTCTCTTTTAGATTCAACTGGTCTATATTCAACTGTTTTTAATCCGATTTCTCTAAATTTATCTTTCATATTCACTTTATTTCTTACCCACTTAACTTGTTGTTCACTTAAGCATTCTAAATTTAATGCTCTAGCTATTTTATTTGAGTATTCCATATAGTATTCAGAATCATTTAAGAAATAATCAATTTTGTATCCTTTAGTATTTAACCAATTCTTAAATATTTGAACTTGTTGCTCAAAATCCGATTCATAAGAAAATTGATAAAAATCATTATATTTATCTAAATATTTTCTACTGAAAAATCTACGACTCTTATCCGCTCTGATAAAGATTACGTTAATATCTTTTCTATTTCTTAGTTCATATGATAATTGAGAATCATACTCTTCGAAGTATAATAGTGTTTTCATTATATCAGACTCCTTGTTCTTTTTGCTACATCATGTGGAATATTATTATTTTCAAACAAATCATCCATATTGTTATACATAGCTTTAATTGTGTCATAATCATAATAATCCGCTAGGATTATTCCGTCTTTAATAAATTCTTTATTTTTTAGCATATTTATAAGCATTGTTTGTTTTTCTATAAATGACATATAATTATCATAATCTGTTGGAAGTGTTACATCGTGCCAAATACTTTTGCTTTCTTTGTCTCTTTTTAATGCGTCTTCTAACTTATCATATGGCCTTTTAGACTTAAACGTTTCTGGATATTCATATGCTATTGATCTAAAGTAAAGAGCACAGTCATAAGTTGATAGTATATCTTCCTTTTTTACTCCATTACCTTTTAACACAGACTGAAATTCATCCTCACTTATATATGCTCTTCCGTCTAGTAATCCACGATCACAAATTATATAATCGTTATTTAATTCTTGATGATATTCCTTTATAAATTGTAAAATAAATAATAATTTTTGAAAATCTATTCTGTCCATTTGGTATTCACAAAGATAGCCTAGTTGTAGTAATTTACTCGCCATCTCTTGCATTGGATACGCTTTTTTACTTTGATTTAAATATACATTTAATACATCGTCTAGTGAGGTAGATTTACCTCCACAAGGTCCTCCATATAAGACTATCTTTCTTTTATCCATATTATAACCTTCTTTTTATACTGTCTGTAAATAAAGCTAATGCTTTATTTTTTGCTTTTTCATCTTTTATATATTTAATAAGTAAATCTGGTTCTGCAAGTTCAACTTCCATTACCATTAATTTATTACCTACATCTACCAGATCTACTCTAGAATATAGAACGTTTTTATATTCTTCGATATCTATTATTTGCTTTGCAAAATCAATTACTCTTTGTGGTACATCATTTTGTTCTTGTGGTTTTTGATGTTTTCCAAAGATTCCTGGATATCTTTTCATAACATGACTAACTTGTCCATCAAACATAACAACTGCATATTCTCCCTCATTTATTTGTTTTATAAATGGTTGAACCATTATTTTTTTATGTTTAAATATATTGCTAGCCACTAATTCTATTTCACTTAATTTAATAGAATTTTTATCATTTCCACCAACTATATATGTATCTTGCCCACTTCCAGATATCGTAGGTTTAATAACTTTATATTCGTCATTTAAGTGACTCATCAATGTTTCTATATTATCTACAAAATAAGTTGGTATATGCTCGATATTATATTTATCTAATATTTCAAATTGTTTTTCTTTATCTATATTAGAACTAATAATATTTGTACTATTAAATATTTTTATATTATTTTCATCTAAATATCTTAACCAATTTTTAAATTTTTCTACTTTTTCTTGGTATCCCCAAACAGATCTTAGGATTAAGAAATCGTAGTCTTTAAAGTCTTCTGATTTATCTTCCCAAGATACTATTTGAGCGTCTATATCTTTACTTATAAGTGCTTCTTTTAAGAATAAATCTTCTTTTATGACATTTTTCCATTTGTCACATGATACAATTCCTATTTTATGCATATTATTTTAACTTTCTTAAACATCTATTCATAGCACCTATATGATTAATCAATTTATCTTTATCTAATGCAGTGGTTACTCTTCCAATTAATTGATCTGGGTTTGGCCAAGATATTGATTGTCCTAATATTAATTTAATTTTTTCTTGTTCATACATATATTTTAATAATTCTGTTTCAGAAGTTATTATTCTTCCTCCATAGGATTTTCCTTTTAAATTAGTAAAATCCAATAGTTCAAAGAATCCTGAATCAGGTAATGTTTTATTAACAAAATCAACATTAGGGATTCCTTCTAAAACCTTAGTTACGTTTAAATCACCATTAATACATCTTCTGATATCATTTTCTAATCTACTTCTTAATTCACTATCTTTTACGTGATCTAATCCGTTAACTAATACTTTTAATATTTCTAAATGATATACATATTGTTCCATTAAAGGATTGAAATATTTTTCATATTCAACTTGTCTCTCTTCAGATGAGTTAAATGCTCCAGCTAATGCTCTTCCTTGAATAATTGGTGAAGAATCCATAGTTTGGAAAATTTCATTTCTAATACCTCTAACAATCGGTTCTGGTGCAACAATCATTCCAGCTCTAATTGAGGCTAAACCATAACTCTTAGATAAACCTGAGATAGTGATTGTATTATTAAAGTATTTTTCATAAGTTGCCATAGGGATTGCTAAATCATTTCTATCATAAGTTAAATCTCTATAAATAATATCGTCTACAACAAATATGCCTTTTTCTAAACATACATCCCCAATTCCTTTTAGAATGTCTTCATTCTTTTTATTCATTACTTTTCCTAAAGGGTTATGAGGATTTTCATTTAAGAATCCTACAACTCTTGGAGTATAGTCTAATTTTCCTACATATCTTTCTTTTAATTCGGCGTTGATTTCATCAATTCTTGCTGATAATTTATTTGAATTAACATACCATTCATCTTCCTCAGAAAGATTTATAACTTTTAATTCAAGTCCACCACTTCTTTCTGGAACAAATGTAAATAACCCATAATTAGG
>JAEELC010000163.1 GCA_016288675.1 Acholeplasmatales bacterium
AAGACCGTTACCTTTATAATCTTTCTTTGTATGTGATTCATCAATTTTAATGAAAGGTTCAAAGATATGATTAATTTTATTTTCAGGTATTTGTGCATTAGTATTTGTTACATCAAATATTGTTTCCTTACCAATTTTTTTTACGTTTATTATTATTTCACTACCTGGTTCACTATTAGTGATGGCGTTTTGTATTACATTTGATAAAACAGTTGATATTTGTACTTTATCAGCATAAAGAAAAGCTTCTTCAGTATTTAAAACCAGCTTTTGATTATATTTTATAAATAAGTCCTCAAAAGCTTTAACTTTATCATTAACAAGCTTTGATAAATCAAATTTCTCATCATTAAGCTTAAAGTCCGATCTATTTAGCTTAAATACATTTAGTACTGATTGAATCATAGAAATAGATAAATCGCATTGCTTAAGAATTTGATTTAATTGTTCTTTTTCTTCATCACCCTCATAGATTCCGTCAAGTATTGCGTAAGTTCCGGCTTCTATAATGGATATAGGAGTCTTAAGCTCATGAGAAATAGAATATATTAAATCTTTTTCTTGAAGTTCAATAGTCATCTTTTTATTATTATAATCATTGATACGAGCTTTGTAACGTTCATAATTTAATTTTGTTTCTTCAAGTAAAGAACTTAGAATTGAAATATTTGTTAATAATTCTTTGTATTCTTTAATATCTGAAAATTCTTTTTTCTTATAATATTTAAATTGAGATAAATCTTGAATATATTGATTTATTTTATTTATCGGCTTTAGATAATGTAATACACAAAATGTGTATATTACTGGAGAAATGGTAAAGATAAGAAGAATTAGCAAAATACATATTGTATATGCTATATTTTTCATTTCAACAGCTGATATAATAGATGGAATCAAAAATAATATGTAACATGTTCCATATGTAATAAAGTATGGGGTTAGTATTTTACGCTTTAATGAATCAAAATTATAATTATTCGTTTTCATTCTTATTCTCTTTTAAGCTAAACATATAGCCTGCTTTATAAATAGTATGAATATAGTTATATGGCTTTAAATCTTTTCTAATGTTTTTAATGTATGTATCAACAATTCTATTATCTACATAACTATTTAATCCCCATATTTCATCAAGTAGCATATCACGAGAGCATGTTCTATCCTCATGCTTAATTAATAAAGAAAGAAGATCAAATTCGGTCTTTGATAATAATAATTCTTCAGTATCCTTCATTACTGTATGAGTTTCAAAATTTAAAGTTAAAGCGCCTTTTTTATACTCTGTAGTAGTAGATAGATTATTTAATCTATTTAATAGGTTATTAGCTTTTGCAAGTAATATCTTAGGATTAAATGGCTTAGGCATATAATCATCTACTTTAAGCTCATAACCTTTTAAAATATTTTCTTCTTGGTCTAAGGCACTAATAATAATTACAGGAACTAATGAACTTGTTCTAATAATCTTTAACACTTCAAATCCATTAATTTTAGGAATCATAATATCAAGTGTAATTAAATCAAAATCTTCATCTTTAAAAATTTGTAAAGCTTCTTCACCATCATAGGCTTGATACACTTCATATCCTGCACGTTCAAAATAAGCACGTGTAATCTTTGAAATTTCTTTTTCATCTTCAACAATTAATACTTTTTTCTTATCCATATTTTTCTCCTTTTTATTATTCTTTAACATATTTTATATTTGTAAATATTATAACATATTTAGAAACATTATTATATTTTCTATAATAAATTTATGTTATAATTAAAATAAGATGTTTGAAAGGATTAAATATTTATGAAATTAAATGAACGTTTATACGATGAATTAGGCTATTTACCATATAAAGAACCAGAATTAGGACATGACTATGTACCAGTACCTAGCACTCCTATTGAAGTTCAAACAGTAAAAAAACATCAAGTAGAAATTTACTATATGAATGATTATAAAGATGTACTAGAAGAATTTACTCGTCAAAATAAATTCGCAGTATGGTCTAGCAAGGATGGTGTTAATTACCGTCTTGCTGTTGAGAAAGATTATTATGAACAAGTTAAAGAACTTTATAGCGTAAAAGTTAATGAATCATGGTTATCTTTCTGGGATAATTGTGATGTCATTCAAAAAAACTTTAGCCGTCGTATTGTATTACCTATTACAGCCTTAGTTATTGCTGTATTCTTATTCCTTGCTAACTGGAATAATATGTTTAAGAATGCACAAATGAATGCAACTGTAAATTTAGGACTTACTATTGCAATTCCTGTTGTATATTTAGTGGCTATGATGATTTTAAGAAGAAATGTTATTAATAAAATAACTCTTGAACAACAAAACGCGCTAAATGATATCAAAGCTTACTTTGGAGAAAAGAAATTTGATTCTTTACTTAAGACACAAAGAACTTATATTGATTCTTATTTTGAAAAAGTAATTGAAGAACCTGTAGAAAAAGACTTAGAAAAGTCAGAAAATAAAGAAGAAGTTCTAGAAGCACAAGAAACAGAAGATAGTGCAATAGATAAAAAGGAAACAGATTTAAAGGAAGAAAAATAGAAAATAAAATAGGAGTATTTAAAAATTATGGAAGAGATTGATAAGCTAAGTATTAACACTTTACGTCTTCTTGGTGTAGAGATGATTAATAAAGCAAACAGTGGTCACCCAGGTATTGTCTTAGGTAGTGCCCCAATTGTACACACTTTATTTACAAGACATATAAATATTGATGTTACAAACACTGAATGGTGGGACAGAGATAGATTTGTACTATCTGCTGGTCATGCTAGTGCACTTTTATATGCACTATATCATCTATCTGGATATAAAATTTCAATGGATGATTTAAAAAACTTTAGACAATATAATTCACCAACACCAGGTCATCCTGAATATGGATATGTACCAGGTGTAGAAATGACAACAGGACCTTTAGGTCAAGGTCTTTCTTCTGCGTGTGGTATGGCACTTGCTGAAAAATACCTTGCAGCTCATTTCAACAAAGAATCTGTAAAGGTTATGGATCATTACACATATGTACTATGTGGTGATGGTGATTTACAAGAAGGTATTGCTCAAGAAGCAGCAAGCTTTGCTGGTCACTTAAAACTTAATAAGCTTATTGTATTATATGATTCAAACGATATTCAACTTGATGGAGAAGTAGAGCTTTCTAATACTGAAAGTGTTAAGGGTAAGTTTGAAGCTATGGGTTGGAACTATGAATTAGTTAGCGATGGTAATGATATAGACGCTATTGATAGAGCCATTATTCGTGCTAAAAATTCTAGCAGTCCATCTATTATTGAAATTAAGACTATTATTGGTTATGGTTCACCAGATTCAGGTACAAATATTTGTCATGGTAAACCTCTTGGTACAGATAAAACTAATGAACTTCGTAAGAACTTAGGCTATAATTATGGTCCATTTGAAGTTCCAAAGGAAGTATATGAATTCTATAAAAAGAATGTAACAGAACGTGGTATTTCAACTAGCCATGTATGGGCTGAAAATTTACATGTATATCATTCTAAATATAAAGAATTATATAAAGAATTAAATGATTTCTTCTTTAATTCATTTGAAATTGATTATTCACGCTTTAAAGAATATACAGAAGCTGAATCAACAAGAAAGATTGTAGGTTCATATTTAGATGAATTCTCAAATCAATGTGCTAATTTAATTGGAGGTTCTGCTGACCTTACTCCTTCAACATTTGTTAAGGGTGCAGATGGTAATTTTGAACCACAATTCTTATATGGAAGAAATATTCGCTTCGGTGTAAGAGAACATGCTATGGGAGCTATTGTTAACGGTATTAATTTACACGGTGGATTAAAAGCCTTTGGTTCAGGATTCTTTGTATTTAGTGACTATATGAAGCCAGCTATTCGTTTAGCTTCATTAATGAAGTTACCTTCAATATTTATTTTCTCTCATGACACAGTATGTGTAGGTGAAGATGGTCCAACTCATGAACCTATTGAACATTTTGCTATGCTACGTTCAATGCCTAACTGCAATGTAATTCGTCCAGCAGATGCTAAAGAATCATTCGCAGCTGTAGATATTGCACTTCATAGTGAACATACTCCAACTGTTATTACTACTAGCCGTCAAGGATTACCTCAACTTGAAGGTACATCTAAGACTGGAGTAAGATATGGTGCTTATGTAGTATATCAAACAAATGAAAAGTTCGATGGTATTTTAATTTCATCTGGTTCTGAATTATCAATTGCAATTGATACAGCTAAATTGCTTGAAAAAGATGGTTTATCTATTAGAGTTGTATCTATGCCTTCTCCTTATCTATTCGATAAGCAAGAAGAAAAATACCAAGAAGAGATATTACCTTCATCATGCCAACGTCGTTTTGCAATTGAAATGGGTGCTACAATGCCTTGGTATAAGTATTCAAGAAATGTTAAGGGTATTGATACATTTGGTATCTCTGCTCCAATTAAGTATATGCATGAACACTTTGGCTTTACAGCAAGTGCTCTTGCAGCAGATTTTAAGAAAATTAAATAAACAAATTAGGCCAAGAATTATCTTGGTCTTTTTTTACGCTTACATTATTTATGTAATATTAAAGATTAGACTATATATGAGGTGATAAGCGTGTATATGTGTATTGATTTAAAGAGCTTCTATGCATCAGTAGAATGTGTAATAAGACATTTAAATCCATTTAATACTCCTCTAGTTGTATGTGATATAAAAAGAAGTAAAGGTGCTATAACTCTTGCGGTAACACCTTACTTAAAGAAATGTGGCATTCCATCTCGTACACGTGCATATACATTACCACGCGATATTCCAATAATATATGCATTACCGCGTATGAAAAAATATATAGAATATTCAAGCATTGTCTATTCCTGCTATTTACATTTCTTTTCTAGGGATGATATTTATATGTATTCAATTGATGAAGGATTTATGAATATAACACCCTATTTAAATTATTATAAAATCACACCCTTAGAACTTGCAAAACGAATAAAAAAATATGTATTTGAAAAAACAGGGTTAACTGTAACAGTAGGGATAGGAGATAATATGTTTCAGGCTAAAGTTGCATTAGATGTTTTGTCTAAGCATTCTAAAGAAGAGATTGGTCTTGTTACAAGCTTAAATTTTAAAGATGTCATTGGTACAGTTACACCATTAAATAAGATATGGTGTATAGGAGATAGAATAATGTATCGTTTAAATAAAATGGGAGTATTTTGTTTAAACGATATATTAGAAGTTCCTAAAGAAAAAATATATAAAGAATTTGGAATCATTGGCTTAGAAATAATAGATCATGCTAATGGGCTTGATAGTACACAAATTAGTGAAGCTAAAAATATTAATGATTCAAAAAAGAAAAGTATTTCAGAAGGACAAATTTTATTTAAAGATTACCATAAAGATAATGCTAGATATGTAATGAGCGAAATGATTAATGAATTGTCATTAAAGTTAAATAAAGGTAATTATAAAACTAATAATATAAGCTTATTTATTGGTTATTCTGATTCAACATATTTTGCAAAGCAATTTAAATTATATAGCTATACCTCAAGTTATACGACATTGCTAATTAATTTTAATAAGATATATGAATCTGTACCAGATGGCTTTATTAGGCATATTGGTGTTTGTGCACAAAGCTTACGCTATGAGGATAGACAATTATCATTATTTTTTGAAAAAGAAGAAAAAGAAAATCATATTTTAACGAGTGTTAATAATATTAGAAAAAGATATGGGAAGAATAGCTGTATTAAAGGGATTAGCTTAATGGAAGATGCTAACCAAATAGAAAGAAATAAGATGATAGGTGGACATAATGCAGAATATTAATAGACATGGAATTAATTTTAAAGCCTTTGACGCTTTAGAAGGATTGAAAGATAGCTTAAAAGAAATTGAATATCAATTCTTTAAAGAGAAAAAAATAGAATTATCTGATGATCAAAAAGAAGATATTAATAATAATTTAATTGAAGCTTTAAAAAATAATAATTATATATTAGTTAAATATTATGAAGATGGCTATTATAAATTTCATACTGGAGAAATTCTTAAAGTTGATAAGTGTTTAGTTTTTAAAGATTCATTTAAAATTGAATTAAATGATTTATGTGAAGCATTAATTGTATGATATAATTTAAACGAGGTGTTTAATATGGATTTAAATTATGTTAAAGAGATTATTAATAAGGTGTTTTTAACTGATTCTCCTACTGGTTATTCTTTTAATGTTGATAATGTTATTGTAGAAGAATTAGAAAAATTAGGATATAACCCAAGAATTACAAATAAAGGAAATATAGAATTATTTATTGAAGGAAGAGATCATTCTAAATGTGTAGCTACAAGTGCTCACGTAGATACATTAGGTTTAATGGTTCGTTCAATAAATTCAGATTGTACTTTAAATGTAACTAATGTAGGTGGACCACTAGTTCCTACTTTAGATGGTGAATATTGTAAAATTGTAACTCGTGATAATAAGACTTACACAGGTACTATTTTATGTAAAGCTTCTTCAGTTCATGTTTATTCTGATGCTAAGAGCAAAGAACGTAATTTAGATAATATGATAGTACGTATTGATGAAGTTGTTCATAACGCTAAGGATGTTGAAGAATTAGGTATCCAAAATGGTGATTATGTTTGTTATGACCCTAAGACTGTTGTTACTCCTAGTGGTTTTTTAAAGAGTAGATTTATTGATGATAAAGGTTCTGTAGTTGGAATTTTAGGTGTTTTAAAGCATTTTAAGGATACTAAAACTTTACCTCATTATGACACATATGTATATTTTGTTAATCAAGAAGAAGTAGGACATGGTGCTGCAACAGTTAACCAAAGAATTGAAGAATTTGTAACTGTTGATATGGGTTGTGTAGGTCTTGATCTTTCTGGTAATGAATTTGCAGTATCAATTTGTGCAAAGGATTCAGGTGGTCCTTATAGTTATGATTTGACTACAAGATTAATTAATATTGCAAAAAATAATAATCTAAATTATACAGTAGATATTTTCCCATTCTATGGTTCTGATATTGGTGCTGCTTGGAGAAGTGGTGTTGATTGTAAAGGTGCTCTTATTGGACAAGGTGTTGCTGCAAGTCATGGTATGGAACGTACTCATTTAGATGGTATAAAAAATACAATGGAATTATTATTCCACTATTTAGCAGACTAATTATGATGCCTCCTTTTATAGGAGGTATTTTTGTCTTTTTAAAAAGAAAAATGCTGTTTTTTTTGGGGGGAATGCTATAATATTAATTCATAAGATGTCTTAAAAATGTTAGAAAGGGAATTTCAAGTGTATAGATATTAGGGTTAATATATTTAAGTTCATCACTTTTTATGTTTTTTATTTTGTTTGGAATTGAAAATGATGCACTTACTGTAAAAACTTTATATAACGGTGTAAAAGATGATTATATATATGTCCTAAATCCTTCCTTAAGAGAAATTAAGGAAATTGAAGGAGAAATTGCGTTATATAAAGATGTGTATATTAAAATAAATGATGAAGATATAAAGGTTATTTATATGAATAAAGAAGCTTCTAAAATAGGTGTTCCTTATTATGAAAATTCATTTATAAAGCTTGATGAAGCTTTAGCTCCTGGATTTTATTCTAATGTTAATCAAGAAGGATTTACTTACTTGAAAAATATTAGCCTTCCTAATTTTAATAACAATATGACAAATAGGAATTATAATACTGAAGTGTTTTTTTGTATTACAGATGATTATGATTATAAAGATCCTAGTCTTGTTGTTTGTAAAGATAATGAACAAAATCATAAATTGTTTTATATTGATAATAATGATGATTTTGTTGAATTGAGCTGTGCTAATGGTGAGCAAATTAAAAAGTATTATAAAGGTGTTTATAATAGTACTATAGTTTTAATGAGTTTATTAGCTTATGTTCTGTATATATTATCAATCTGGTTGTTATTTAATTTCATTTTTTTAATTATTAATTCCAATTATTTTATAAAAGAAAAAAGATATGAATATGAAGCTTTTTAAAGATATAATTCCTTATTTATTTGTATCTTTATTTATTTCGTCTCTTATTGCGGAAATAATTTATAAGCTTCCAATTAAGGTATTTGCTTTATACACATCAATTTCTCTTTTAGTGTTGGGGTTTGTAACAATATTAGCAATTAGATTAGCTACCAAAAAATTCTATAGATTAGGACTACATATGGAGGAAATCAGATGATTGAACTAGTTAATGTCTCTTGTCTGGTGGTGAAAGAACTAGAGTATCAATAATAAGAGCTTTAGTTACTCATCCCAAGGTTATTTTAGCAGATGAACCCAATATATATTTAATATATTAGATAGTTTATCTATGTTTGCTATTTTCTTCTTTATAATTAATACTGTAGTTTTATTATTATCTAAAATTGAATTAACCAAGAATGATGTTAAAATTAGAAATATCTTTTATTCGAATTATAAAAATAATTTAATTGGATATTCGATTGGGTTTGGATTCATATATTCTATAAGTATTATTTGTTCACTTATTATTATTTCTATAATACATATTATTTTAGCTATAAATTTTGGCAATTTTAATTGGATTAATGGCAAAGTTATAGCGTTTATAATAATAGAAATAGTAAGTTCTATTGCTGTATCAATAATAATGACTTTAAATAGAAAAAATGATACTTTGTTATAATGCATTTCATAAATGAGATGCATTTTTTTGATTGTATAATTGGACATTATTAAAGATATTTTTCTTTTTAATAGTATTATCAAAAGTTAAATATCTTTACATCATTTCGCTAAAATGTTAGAATAGTGATATTGTAAGGATGATGATATCTATGAAATATGATGTAATTGTAGTAGGTGGAGGTCATGCTGGTTGTGAAGCATGTCTAGCTACTAGTAAAATGGGACTAAAAACTCTTTTAGTTTCAGGTAATTTAAATATGTTAGGATCAATGCCATGCAACCCTTCTATTGGAGGTCCTGCAAAAGGTGTTGTTGTTAGAGAAATAGACGCTCTAGGTGGATGGCAAGGTAAGAATGCAGATTTAACGCGTTTACAAATCAAAATGCTTAATTCTTCAAAAGGACCTGCTGTTAGAGCTTTACGTAGTCAAAATGATAAGGTTTTATATTCTAAAGAAATGCGCAAGCATTTAGAAGCTCAAGAAAATCTAGATTTATATGAAGCTTATACTGATCATTTAATTGTTGAAAATAATACTGTTAAAGGTATTGTAAATGAAGATGGTTCAAGCTTTGAAGCTGATGCTGTAATTTTAACTACAGGTACTTATTTATCAAGTTTAATATTTAGAGGTCACCATGTTCATGAAGCTGGTCCTGACGAACAAGCTACAAGCCATGGCTTATCTAAGCAATTAAAGGATTTAGGATTTGATGTTAGAAGATTAAAGACTGGTACTCCTCCTCGTATTAAGGCTAGTAGTATTGACTTTAGTAAGTCTATTCTTGCACCAGGTGAAGATTATCCATATAAGTTCTCATTTGATGAAGGATATGATCCTATTTTAGGTGTTAATATTCCTTGTTATTTAACTTATACTAACCCTGAAATTCATAAGATTGTTGCTGATAATATTCATGAATCTGCAATGTATGGTGGAGTTATTTCTGGTGTTGAGCCTAGATATTGCCCAAGTATTGAAACTAAGATTATTAAGTTTAAGGATAAGGATAGACATCAAGTATTCCTTGAACCAGAAAGCTTAGAGTGGGATCAAACATATCTTGGTGAATTCTCTACATCTATGCCTGAAGAAATTCAAGATAAGATGATTAGACTTATTCCAGGTTTAGAAAATTGTGAAATTATTAAATATTCATATTCAATTGAATATGACTCAATTAATCCATTACAACTTTATTCAAATCTTGAAACTAAGCTTGTAAAGAATCTATTTTGTGCTGGTCAAATTAATGGTACATCAGGTTATGAAGAAGCTGCTGGTCAAGGTATTATGGCTGGTATTAATGCTGGATTAAAATTACAAGGTAAAGAACCACTAGTTCTACGTAGAGATGAATCATACATTGGTGTTTTAATTGACGATCTTGTTACTAAAGGTACTAATGAGCCATATAGATTATTAACAAGCCGTGCTGAATATAGATTATTACTTAGAAATGATAATTCCGACTTAAGACTTCGTGAATATGGTTATCAAGTAGGATTAATCAGCGATGAACAATATGAAGCTCTTCGTAAAAAGAAGAAGGATATTGCTGCATGTACTGAATACTTAAATACTACTAATGTAGTTATGAGTGCTGAAAATAATGCATATTTAGAATCAATTGGTTCATCAACACTTAAGGAAAGCCAAAAAGGTATTGAAGTATTAAAGAGACCTGAAATTAGTTTCTTAAATTTCAGAAATTTAATTGATGTTCCTTATAGTGATGAAGTATTAGAGCAAGTTGAAATTGAAGCTAAGTATCAAGGATACATTAGAAAAGCTCTAGCTCAAGCTGATAAGCTAGAAGCTATGGATAATAAGGTTATTCCTGATAATATTAATTATGATGATATTGATAATATCGCACTTGAAGCACGTGAGAAGTTTAAGAAAATTATGCCACGTACTTTGGGTCAAGCTAGCCGTATCTCAGGTGTTAACCCAGCCGATATTGCGGTTTTATCTGTTTACCTAGATGCATTAAGGAGAAGATAATATGAACTTTAAAGAAGAAGTAGAAAAATTTAATATTAACCTAGATAGTTCTATGGAGAGTAAGTTTAATGAATACTTCTCCTTTTTAGTTTCTTTTAATGAACACACTAACCTTACAGCAATTACTGAACATGATGAAGTTTTTGTTAAACATTTTCTTGATTCAATGTTGTTAAATGCAGCATATGATTTAACTGGTAAAACTTTATGTGATGTTGGAGCTGGTGCAGGTTTTCCTAGTGTTCCTAACGCTATTATCAACCCTAATGTTAGTGTTGATATTGTTGATTCTTTAAATAAGCGTATTAACTTTTTAAATGAATTGGTTAACAGGATTGATTTAAAAAATGTTAAAGCTTATCATTCTCGTGCGGAAGAATGGGCATTAAATAAACGTGAAAGCTATGATGTTGTAAGTGCACGTGCAGTTGCACGTTTACAAATGCTTGCTGAGCTATGTATGCCATTAGTCCGCGTTGGCGGTGTGTTTGTAGCTATGAAAAGTTTAGAAAGCCAAGATGAATTAAATGAAGCACGCCGTGCTATTGAAGTTTTAGGTGGAAAAGTTAAAGAAATTAAGCATTTTGACCTACCATATAATATGGGTAGTCGTGATATAATAATAATTGAAAAAGTAAAAGAAACTCCAAAGAAGTATCCAAGAAGTTTTGCAAAAATTAAGCAAAACCCAATTAAGTAGTAAAGAGAAGGTGAAGAATGTGAGCTGTAAAGTAATTGCGATAACTAACCAAAAAGGTGGTGTAGGTAAAACTACAACTGCTGTTAATTTAGCCGACGCATTAGGAAAATGTGGTCGTCGTGTTTTATTAATTGATATTGATCCACAAGCTTCAGCCACATTATCACTTGGTGTTGATAGATATTCTCATAAAAGTATTTATGACGTATTAACTAATGACAATATTCCTCTAGTAAGTACTATTGTTAAACCAGAACATGCTAGTTGTGATATGGTTATTTCTAATATTGAACTTTCAAATCTTGAAACTACATTAATAGATAATCCTGATAGGGAGTTTATTTTAAATGATCGTATTGTTACTGTTAAAAGAAAATATGATTATATTATTTTAGACTGTCCACCATCACTAGGATTAATTACTGTATCAAGCCTTTATGCTGCTGATACTTTAATTATTCCTGTCCAATGTCAATTTTTAGCTATTGACGGATTAACTCAATTATTAAATACAATCAAGATTGTACAAAATAAGAAGAAGGTTAATCATAAGTCCCTACTTATTGAAGGTATTCTTTTAACTATGCTTGATAAACGTGTTAAATCAAGCTGGGCAATTGTATCTGAAATTAAAGAATGTTTTGGAGAAAAGGTCTTTAAAACAATCATTACTACAAATATAAAAGCACAAGTGGCTCCAAACTATGGTATGTCTGTTATTGAATATAGTGCTAAGTCACCTGCAAGTAAAGAATATAAGGAATTGGCTAGGGAGGTAATCGCAAATGAAGACTAATGAAGCAAAGACTCTTAAAGATTTAATGAATGAAAATATTTTTGAGGCTGACTTTAAAGAGGAAATCATTGAATTACCTTTAAAGAAGATTAAACCAAATCCATATCAACCACGTTATGTATTTGATGAAAATCAAATTAAGGAATTGTCTCTTTCTATTAAAGAACATGGTGTCATTCAACCTATTATAGTAAAGGATGTTAATGGCAGCTATGTTATAATTGCTGGAGAACGCCGTTTTAGAGCAAGTAAGCTTGCTGGAATTAAAACTATTCCTGCTGTTGTAAGACAATATGAAAAGAGTAAGATGATTGAACTTGCGCTTATTGAAAATTTGCAAAGAGAGAACTTATCTCCAATTGAAGAAGCAAAAGCTTACAATCAAATTATGAGAGAACTTGATTTAACGCAAAGAGAAGTGGCTA
>JAEELC010000019.1 GCA_016288675.1 Acholeplasmatales bacterium
AGCAATGATTTTAGGTGCCAAGGCTCCTGTTGTTAAAGCTCATGGTTCTAGTGATGCAAAAGCATTTAAGAATGCTATTGGTCAAGCTCGTTTAATGGTTTTAAATAATGTTATTACTAAAGTAAAGGATAATTTACCAAAGAAGGAGGAGAAATAATGAAGGACTATAAAGACCTAGAAGAAAAACTGGGTGTTGAATTTAAGGATTCTACAAATATTCGTGAGGCCCTAACTCATTCTTCTTATGGTAATGAGCATAATTGTCCTTTTAATGAACGTTTAGAATTCTTAGGTGATGCAGTACTTGAAGTTTCTATGTCTAAATTCCTATATTCAAATTATAATTTGAATGAAGGCGAAATGACCAAAAAACGTGCGCAAGCAGTTCGGGAAGAAGCTTTAGATATTTATGCCTCTAAGATTGGACTAAATGAATATTTATTATTAGGAAAAGGTGAAGAAGCTACAGGTGGAAGAGAACGTCCTGCAATTATTGCAGACGCTTTTGAAGCTGTACTTGGAGCTTGCTTCTTAGAATTTGGATTTGACAAAACATATGAAGTATTTGAACGTATTGTTGTTCCATATGTTAGTGAGGTTGTAGGTATTAAAGATTATAAAACCACATTACAAGAATACGCACAATCTGATAAGAGAAGTTTATCATATGAAATAATAGGACAAACAGGTCCTGCTCATAATCTGTTATTTGAAGCTGTTGTAAAGATGGATGAAAATATTATTATGGGACATGGTTTTGGTCGTACAAAGAAAGATGCTGAGCAAGCAGCCGCAAGAGAAGCTTTAACAAAGAGAGCTACTAAGTAGGTGTCTTATGCTAAAAAAATTATATGAATTAAATGTCATTAACCTTGAAAAACTAATTCTTACATATTCTCGTGAATTAGGATTAAATAGTGAAGAATTAATGGTATTATTAAAACTTGTTGATTCAATTTCAAAACAAGACAATATTGTTGAATCTAATATTGCTCAAGCTTTAAAAATGGATGAATTAGCTGTTTCAAATACAATTGCAAAATTTATTGAAAGAGGTTATCTTGAATTAAATATTGTTGTTGTTAAAGGTATTGGAAAAGAAAAATATTCATTAGATTCATTATTTAAGACTTTAGAAGCTATTCTAAATGATGAAAAAATTAATTCTGAAGATGATTCAAGTGAATTAATATCATACCTTGAAACTAAATTTTCAAGAAGCTTATCTAGTAAAGAAATGGAAATGGCTCTAGCATGGAGCGATGATTCTATTTCTTTAGATAATGTTAGAGAAGCTTGTAACCAAATAGAAAGTAAAGGCTTGAATATTACTATTACAAGAATTGATAAGATTTTATATAAGCTATCTAGACCAGAAGGATCTATTGCTAATAAAATCCAACAATTACTAGAAAAAGACAAAAATGGACAATTATCTTAAAAAAGCTATTGAAATGTATCCTAATGCAGGATGTGAACTAAATTATACTACCAATTTCTCTTTTTTAGTCGCAGTAATGCTTAGTGCACAAACTACAGATAAGCACGTTAATCAAATAACACCTATTTTATTTGAGAAATATAAAGATGAATTTGATTTATCTAATGCTAATTTTAATGACGTATTTAATATAATTAAACCTTTAGGACTTGCAAACAATAAAACTAAAAGTTTAATTGCATTAGCTAAAGAAATTGTTAGATTAAATGGTATACCTAATAATATTAGTGATTTACAAAAACTTCCAGGTATTGGATATAAAACTGCTTGTGTTTATATGTGTCAAATACATAATGAGCCACATATTGCAGTTGACACACATGTAATGCGTGTAGCTAATAGATTAGGGCTTGTTGATTCTGCTAACCCTGAAGTAATTTCTAAATTATTGGAATCTCGTTATAAAAAAGAAGAGTATATTAAAGCTCACCACACATATCTATTTTTAGGTAGATATAAATGTACATCTAAAAATCCAAAATGTGAGAGTTGTTTACTATCTTCTTTATGTAAATATTTTAAAGAGAATAATTAAGTACTTTTGAAAATCAAAAGTACTTTTTTTGCGCTTTTTATCTATATTTGTCAAATTGGTTTATATAATTTTGAAATTTATTAAGGATTCTAAAATTTTACTTGCTTAATATTAAAAATATATATAACATTGTTTTGTGTAAAATATAAAAAAACCTTAATAAAAATATGTTTTATTTACACTTTATAAAGAAAAAGTAAACTTTTATGGTCGTTAAATATATTGAAAGGAGTTTGTCAAACCCAAGTGTTAATTAAAACTATTTTGTCTATATTTGTCAGGATAGTTTTAGACATATATTTAATTTTATAAAACTATCTTTAAAATCTTATTTTTAAAATGGTTTATATAATTAAAATATGAACAGGGGATTAAGATATATGAAAAATTTAAACGATCAAACATTAGTTATGGTAAAGAGCGTTTTAGAGAAAAACGCTAGAGAAGAAAAAGAAAAGTCTTGTGATGCTGATATTGTAGGTAGCGAAATTAAAATTAAAAGAGCTAAAATGAAAGTTACATTAAAAGCTTTAACAAGTGATATTTGCAGTGTTAGCTATCTATCAAAAGTTGAACATAACAAGATAAAGGCTAATAATCAAGTTTTACATGAAATATGTAATCGTCTTGAAATCTCAAAAGAACAATTAAATGAAATGCTAAAAAGTGGTGGTACATTTAAGGAATTATTAAAAGCTTTTTATGAACAAGATCTTCATAATATTGATTTAATTTATTTTAAGGTTGTTGAACTTAAAAATTATAGAGCACAAATAATTAAATGTTTCTATTATCTAGCTCATAATAATCTTAAAGAGTATGAGCGCATTTCTAAATTAATTTTGCCATCATTATCAACTTTAAATAATTATGATGCAAATCATTATTGCTTAAGTTTAATGGTTTATTATTTCTTAAGCAATCAAATTAAAGAATGTGCTCAAACATTAAACTCATTAATTGAAGTATTTAATTCTGATGTAGAAGGATTAATTGTTAAAGAAT
>JAEELC010000164.1 GCA_016288675.1 Acholeplasmatales bacterium
AAACTTCAAAGATTAATAAAAAAAGAATTATTAAATGCAACTGTCTTAAATATTGGAATTGGTACCTTAAAAGGAGTTGATCCAAATGAATGAAAATAAAACGAATATAAATTGGTTGAGCTTGATTTATCAAACCCCTAATAAAAATCTTTATAAAATAAGGGAAAATTAAAAACTAGATCTTACATATTTTATATAAAAAGTAAGTAAAAATTGAAAAGAATACCTAAAATCGCTAAAAATGGCTCTTTTTTATATATTTTTGACAATAAAATATTATTGAATCACATAATATTTTGAGTATAATAATAAATGTGGAGGGGAAATATGGAAAAGCAAGCTACAAAACAGGAAATTAGAAAAATAATAATGAGACAATCCAAACCATTTTGTATTATTGATATTTATAGAAGAATAGAATCGGCTAAGCCTGCTAATCGTGGTTTAATACTTGAAGTATTAGACGAATTATATATGGAAGGTTTAGTTGAATATGCTCAATTAGCTCAAAAAATGGGTAATACAGAATGGGCATTTGTTGTAGATAATGATATTATGGATTTAAATAAGGTAACTAAAGGAATATAATTGTATAAAGACTAGAGAAAAATCTAGTCTTTTTTGATATAATGTTTTTAAGGTGGTTATATGGGATTAGATAGTAATTTAATCGTTAAAAAGATTTCATTAGATAGAGATAAGATAGAATCTTTTGATAAGTACCCATTTAATATTGAAGTTGTAAAAAAATTTACTGAATTAAATTTTGATTCCCAAGTAACTTTTTTTGTAGGAGAAAATGGAATTGGTAAATCAACGTTCATAGAAGCGATTGCAGTTGCATTAGGTTTACCTGCTGAAGGTGGTACTGAAAATTTTAGATATGAAACTAATAACACAACATCAGAGTTATCTGAATACTTAAGAATTGCTTCATATAATAAAGCTAAAATGAAATTCTTTTTAAGAGCAGAAAGTTTTTATAACTTTTCTTCTGAAGTCGAAAGATTAGTTAAAGAAGATCATTTCTATACATTATATGGTTCTTATGGAGGAAACCTTCATGAGTGTTCTCACGGTGAATCATTTATCAAATTAGTTCAAAACCGTTTTACTGATCATGGACTATATATATTAGATGAACCTGAGGCGGCACTATCTCCACAAAGACAATTATCTCTGCTATGTTTAATTGATCAATTAGTTAAAGAAGGAAGTCAGTTTATAATTGCAACTCACTCACCAATTTTGATTAGTTATAGAGCTGGTAAGATACTTGATTTAAATAATAACTTTAAAGAAGTTAAATATGAAGATACAGATATATATTCTTTATATAGAATGTATTTAGATGATGCAGAAGGAATGCAACATAGATTATTTGATGAACAATAAGGAGTGTAGAATATGAATATAGATCTAGATAATATAAAAGTAGTTATATTTGATTTTGATGATACGTTAGCAATTCATAGAGATAAAGATTTTTTAAAACATCGTAATGAAAGTGAAGATAAAAGATTGGGGTATTATTTAAATGCTTACGAAAATCCTGATACTTTCTATGAAGAAATTGAACCATGTGATAGATCAGAAAATGTATATAATTTTATAAATGAATTACGAAAGAATAATATTAAGATGTATGCTTTATCAGGTATGAGATTTTCATTTCATTTTAAAGCAAAACAAAATTTTATAAATAAACATTATGGAAATGATATAGAACTTGTTTCAGCAGGAACACAAGAATTAAAATTAGATGGAATTAAGATAATTCAAAAACATAATAAATGCGAATTAAATGAAATGTTATTTGTAGAGGATTTGGAAAAAACAATTAATTATTTAAAAGATAATGGTATAAATGCTATTAATGTTAATGAAATAAAATAAAGGGGAAAAAAGATGGAAATACTAATTGATTTTACAGCACTAGGTTTATTATATATATTTAAGTTTTTTAAAAAATGGAAATCTCAAGGCAGAGATAAATTAATTGTAAATACACTAATATATATTTATATATCATTTGTATTATTTTTTACAATTATGCCAATTATAACTTCTTTACCTTTTGTATTTGATCATCCTTATGTACCTATGAATTTCAATGCATTTGATGATGTCTTTAATAGTAGAGGAGATTTTATAAGACAAGTTGTATTAAATGTAATAATGATGATACCATTTGGCTTCTTGTTACCAATAACTAATAAGAAAATAAATTTTAAAAAGATAATTCTATATACATTTTTATTTAGTTTATGTATAGAATTATTACAACCTTTAATTAATGGTGTTAGATCAGCTGATGTAACTGATTTAATTACTAATACATTAGGTGGAATTATAGGATATGTATTTAATTTAATATTTAAACCAATAATTACAAAAATTAATAAATAATAAAGCAAAAGACTAGAATTTCTAGTCTTTTTTATTTTTCTAAAAGATTAAACATCTTATTTGCAAGTTCTTCTGGAGTTTCTTTACTACCATTTATTAACCAAAAATAATATACATTAAATATTCCGCCTGCTATAAAATATGATTTATAATTTTCATATTCCTTTTGATGTAAATTTATTAG
>JAEELC010000165.1 GCA_016288675.1 Acholeplasmatales bacterium
AAACCAAGTACCGTTTGAAATTGCATTAATAGGTGAAATAGCCTTAACCCACTCTTGTATAACTAAAGCTAATCCACCCATACCCCCTGCAACAATATTATGTGGTTTTATAAAAAAACAATATCCTACAGCATATACTGCACATCCTAGTATCATCATTAAATATCTAATTATTTCTCTTTTGACTTCTGGTCTCATTATTTCATCATCTCACTAGGTATTATTTTATCATTTTTTATTTTTTTTAAAATAGATTTTTAAAAATATAATTTAAAAAAAGCCACAAAATGTGGCTCATTTTTAAAATATATTCATTTTTGATAATAATGCGATGGTTGGACCAGTATAATTACTATCTGTTAAAGTCTTTTTACTTAATTTAATAGTATTAATAACCTCACTGAATTTACCTGAAATAGATATTCCTGTTACAGGTCTAATCTTATGACCATCATAATAATTAGCAAGTCTTACTTCTCCACCAATATAATCATTATTTAAATCTACTTGTAATCCTGAGAATGATACACATTCTAAATATGGTTCACTCTTTAATGCTCTTTCACTATATTTACCTTTTGAAAGATTGATAATATTAAAATTACCAGTAGGCTTTTTATGTAAATATTGAGCATATTGATTTGAACCATAATATGATTTAACAACACCGTTATTTACTACAAGCTTTTCTGTTAAATTAAATCCGTCACTATCAAATAAGTGTGAACCTGATGAACCTTCTACACTACCAACTAGCTTGATTTTAAGTAAAGAAGCTTCTGGTTTAGTTTGTATAGCATCTTTAACCTTATATAGATTTGATTCATTATAGACAGTAGAATAATTTAATTCTAAAATAATGCTTTGCATAATTTCTGAAATTTCTTTAGCTCTAAGAATAACTGGAGCCTTTATCTCATAATCAGGCTTAACAGCCTTACCACGAGCTATTACATCCCTTAAATCTTGATTTATTAATGAAGCGAAAGCTTCCTTATTAAATGAATTGAAATGAATTTGAGAATATAATTCTACAGAATCATTCTTAGCTCTCTTGTTAAATGTTGGAATAGTTTCAATCATTGCATCATAGCTAATTTCTTCTTTATCAAGATTTTGGCTATTTTCAATATGTCTGAAATGTTTATTAATAAATATTTCAGTAGCATTAATTTGTGCACGAGACTTTTCTGTACATTCAAATATAACATTATAAATTTCTTCGCCTAAGGCTTTAATATCATAATCATTAAAGTTTGATTTTATTTCACCCTTTAATGTTTCATTTCCTACAAGGCAATATTTCTTATTATTAATTAAGCTAGCCATTGAAACAGCATTATTAATCTTAGAAATAATATCTTCTTCAGTATCACTATTAGATACAGTAAATGTGGAATCTCCTCTATATTTTTTATGATCTACATAAATTGTAACACTGATTTCTTTACTATCAACCGCTCTAATAGTTTCTAGTGTATTATGAACAAAGTATAATTCATAAGCTTCTAGCTTATCAGTAATGATTCTATAATCAGAAACATTGCTATTCTCTTTAATTAATTCAACTAGTGTTTTCATTAGCTTAATTTCACTCTCGCTTTCAAATGTGGACCACCATCAGATACTCTTACCCATTCCTTGTATCCTTTTCCACATGAACCAGAACCTTCTTCAACAAACTCATCAGATATCATAGATATACTCTTTAATAAATCAGGTACAAATCCACTCATAACAACAGGAGTAACATAATTATCTGTTAATTTACCATCAACAATTTCAATACCATATTCACATACACATTGAATTGCCCAGTTCTTAGGATCTTCCATACCATTATTTGTTTCAAATAGCATATAACCATGCTTAATTGAAGAAATCATATCTGCAAGCTTATCCTTACCTTTTTCAAAATAAGTATTAGTCATACGAGAATAAGCTTTATGACGGTAATTTTCTCTTCTACCATTTCCAGTAGGTTGGAAATCTAATTGACGTGAGCTTACTAAATCACAAATACCTGATACAAGCTTACCATTTTTAATAATTTGAGTATTTTGAGCAAGTACACCATCATCATCAAAGAAATATGAAGCTGTTGATAATATTCCTGAAGCACCATCTCTCATATTACAAATAGGACTAGCAACATATTTACCAACCATAAACTTACCCATAGCTCTATCTTTTACAAATTGGTCCATTTCTACACCATGACCAAATGCTTCATGAGCAATTAATCCTGTAATAGATGGATCTGTAATTACATCATAAACACCTGGTGTAATAGGACGTGCAAGTGATAAATGATAGCTCTTATTAACTAAAGCTTCAATATGAGTTGGAAGTTCATTTAACACATATTGTAAATTATTAGAATATGAACCTTCACGTGCTTGTACCATCTTCTTATTATCACCCATATATACACCAATTAAATTACCATTAGCCCATGTATAGTGTTGAGTAAGTACTCTATGTTCAGATACAAATAATTTAGATATATCTTGTGTAACAACACTTGCAAATACATTTAAGAAATGTGAATCACGTTCAAGTGTTTCTTTAACAAGCTTCTTTAAGCTTTTTAAGATAAATCCATTATCAAATTTATCAAAATCATCTTGTCTTACAAAATCCTTAACTAGAGGTTCATCAGGTATATCAAGTGGTGAAATCTCTAATTTACTAAGATTATCAGTAACACTTACCTTAGATACAATTTTCTTTGCAAGTGATACGATATCAGAATCAAATGAATCAAAAGAATATTCATAGAATGCTCTACCATTATTCATTTTTACAACAAATCCTTGTTGCTTATCAAAATTATTATCTCCAATTGCAGAACTATTCTTATTAGCACTAATTCTAATACCTTTTACATCTGCACCAAGAACTGATACATATTTAAAAGTCTTCTTTAGTTCCTTAACTAGAGCAATACAGTTTTCTTTATTATCTGTTAAAAATTGCGAAAAACTCATAAGTTATCCCTTCTTTCTTAGGTTTATTATAACACAAATAAAAATATATCAATACACGAATAAAATTCGGCCAAAAAAAAATCCTTCAAATGAAGGATTTTATAATAATTACTTAGGTTGCTTACCGATATAAGCTAAGATACCACCGTCAACGTATAAAATATGACCGTTAACAAAGTTAGAAGCATCTGAAGCTAAGAATACTGCTGGACCAGCTAAATCATCTGGTGTACCCCAACGTGCAGCTGGAGTCTTAGCGATGATGAATTGGTCAAATGGATGACGTGATCCGTCTGGTTGGATTTCACGTAATGGAGCAGTTTGTGGAGTTGCGATGTAACCAGGTCCAATACCGTTACATTGGATATTGAATTCACCATATTCAGAACAAATGTTCTTAGTTAACATCTTTAAACCACCCTTAGCAGCTGCATAAGCAGAAACTGTTTCTCTACCAAGTTCAGACATCATTGAGCAGATGTTAATAATCTTACCATGACCCTTAGCGATCATTGATGGAATTACAGCCTTAGCCATAATGAATGGACCGTTTAAGTCAATGTCGATAACCTTACGGAAATCAGCAGCTGACATTTCAGTCATAGGAATACGCTTAATAATACCAGCATTATTAACAAGAATGTCAATAACACCAACTTCCTTTTCTACTTGCTTAATGAAAGCATTAACTTGTTCTTCATTAGTAACGTCGCAAACATAACCGTGAGCTTCGATACCTTCTTCTTTATAAGCAGCAATACCTTTTTCAACTAATTGTTCATTTACATCGTTGAAAACAATAGTAGCACCGCTCTTAGCATAAGCTGTTGCAATGGCAAAACCAATACCATAAGATGCACCAGTTACAAGAGCTACTTTACCCTTTAATGAAAAATCATTTTGTGAAAACATTTTTAGATTCCTCCTATTTTCCTTTTCTATTATATCATTTATTTTTAAACTTGCGAACGTTTTCACAAATATTTTAGGAATTTTTCACGCAAAAGAAAAGACCACGAATTTTCGTGGTCATTTTTTCGTTATTCAAGTTCAAATGCACCTGTATATAATTGGTAATATTTACCTTTTTGTTCAATAAGCTCATCATGGCTTCCACGTTCGATAATTCTACCGTGTTCAAGAACCATAATAGCCTTAGAGTTTTTAACTGTAGAAAGTCTATGAGCAATTACAAATACTGTTCTACCTTCCATTAGCTTATCCATTGCTGAAGTAACTAAAGCTTCTGTACGAGTATCAATACTTGATGTGGCTTCATCAAGAATTAATACTGGAGGATTTGTAATAGCGGCACGAGCAATTGCGATTAATTGACGTTGACCTTGTGATAATTCACTACCATTTTCAGTTAATAATGTATCATAACCATTTGGTAAATGCTTAACAAATTGATCTACATTTGCAAGACGAGCTGCTGCATATACTTCTTCATCAGTAGCATCAAGCTTACCATAACGAATATTATCCTTAATTGTACCTGTGAATAGGTTAGTATCTTGTAATACCATACCTAAAGCACGGCGAAGGTCTGTTTTCTTAATCTTATTAATATTAATACCATCAAAACGAATCTTACCATCTTGGATATCATAGAATCTATTAATTAAGTTAGTAATAGTAGTCTTACCAGCACCAGTAGAACCTACAAAAGCAATTTTTTGTCCTGGTTTAGCAAATAATGATACATCATGTAAGACAATCTTATCCTCATAATAACCAAAATCTACATCAAAGAATCTAACATCACCAGCAAGCTTAGTGTATGTGATAGTACCATCATGATGAGGATGCTTCCAAGCCCATGTACCAGTACGTTCACTTACTTCTTTAATTTCACCATCAATTTCTTTAGCGTTTACTAATGTAACATATCCTTCATCTTCTTCTGGCTTTTCATCCATTACTTCGAAGATACGTTCACTACCAGCTAAACCTAAAATAATTAGATTGAATTGGTTAGAAGCTTGTGAAACTTGGTTACAGAACATTCTATTATAAGCTATATATGTAACAAGAGCTACAGTTGTAAATCCCATTACATGGTTTAATGCAAGAAGAGAACCAACCATGATTGTTACACCATAAGATATATATCCTAAGTTGTTCATAATAGGCATTAAAATTGAAGCGAAAATATTAGCTTTTGTTGCTGAAGCACATAATCTATTATTAATTTCATCAAAGCCTTGAATAGATTGTTCTTCATGATTAAATACTTTAACTACTTTAATACCTGATAGCATTTCTTCTACATAACCATTTAATGCACCAACGTCAATTTGTTGCTTAACGAAGTTCTTACCTGATTTACCACCAAGCCACTTAGTTGTAAATACCATTACAATTACCATTACAACAACAACTACAGCTAAGATAACGTTAGAAATAATCATATAAATAAGTAAGAATAACATCATTAATCCTGATTGAATAACCATAGGAATAGATTGGCTTACTAATTGACGTAATGTATCTGTGTCATTAGTGAAACGTGACATAATTTCACCATGAGGATGTCTGTCAAAGTATACAATAGGTAAATCTTGCATATGATTAAACATACCATCTCTTACCTTCTTTAATGTACCTTGACCAACAATTGCCATTAAACGAGCATTTACATAAGCAGCGATAACACCAACTATATAAATAATGATTAATGGAATTAATTTCTTAATTATATATAATTGCAATTCAGAATCAGTACTACCTGTATAATCCTTGAAGAATGGTCTTACACCATTTTCATCAATTGCCGAAACTTGAGCAGGGAATTGAGCCCCAAAAACTGATGCAAATGCTGATAGAGCCATACATAATAATACTAATAATAGTAATGGCCAATATAATTTAAATACAAAGCCCATTAAACGACCTAATGTCTTCATTGGGTTTTTAGCTTTTTTGCCGCCACGCATTTGTTGTCCTGGTCTAGGCATTTTGTTCACCTACTCCTTTCTGTTGTGTTGTATAGATATCCTTATAGATTTCATTGTTTTCAAGTAATTCTTGATGAGTACCATAACCATTAATCTTACCATCATCAAGTACGATAATATGATCACAATCTTCTACTGAAGAAATACGTTGAGCAATAATAATCTTTGTAGTTTCAGGAATTTCTTCTTTAAAGGCTTTTCTAATTAAAGAATCAGTCTTTGTATCTACTGCACTTGTAGAGTCATCAAGAATTAAGATTCTTGGCTTCTTAACTAATGCACGTGCAATACATAATCTTTGTCTTTGACCACCAGAAACGTTAGCTCCACCTTGGTCAATATGTGAATTATATTTATCAGGGAATGTTTGAATAAATTCATCTGCTTGAGCAAGCTTAGCTGCATGAATTAATTCTTCATCAGTAGCATTCTCATTACCCCAACGTAAATTATCAAGAATTGAACCAGTAAATAAGACATTCTTTTGTAATACTACTGCTACATTATCACGTAAAGTCTTAACATCATAATCTTTTACGTTTTCACCGGCTACAATTAATTCACCATTTGTAACATCATATAAACGAGGAATAAGGTTAACTAAAGTTGACTTAGCAGAACCTGTACCACCAATAACACCAACAACTTCACCAGAAACAATCTTAAGATTAATATTGCTCAAGTTTAGCTTTTCTTCATTTGTAGATTCTCCTGAATAAGAGAAATTTACATTCTTAAATTCAATTGAACCATCTTTTACATTTGTTAAAGCCTTATCGTTATTTTTAATAGTAGGCTCTTCATTTAATACTTCACGAATACGCTTAGCACTTGATGAGGCCATTGAAATCATAACAATTACAAATGATATCATCATTAAAGCACCTAAAATTTGCATAACGAATGCAACTAAAGCACTAAAATCACCTGCAGTCATTGTCCCTTTATAGAATAAAGAACCACCTAAGAAACAGATAATTAAAATGCAGAA
>JAEELC010000166.1 GCA_016288675.1 Acholeplasmatales bacterium
AATTATAAGATTCGTCTATTCTATTTATATCCTGAAATTGTTACTGACGAATTAATTGAATTTATAAAGAATAATCCTGAACACATTATGCCTTATTTTGATATCCCACTTCAACATTCTGAAGACCACGTATTAAAATCAATGCGTCGTAGAGGTAATCGTGCTTATTTAGTAGATTTAATTGCTAAGATTCGGCGTGAAATTCCACATGCAATCTTCCGTACAACTATGATGGTTGGTTTCCCAGGTGAAACTGATGAAGATGTAGATAATATGATTAAATTTATGCAAGAAACTAAATTTGACAGACTTGGTACATTTACATATTCACCTGAAGAAGGAACAGAAGGTGCCAAGATGGAACAAATTGCTGAATCTATCAAGAATGAAAGATATAATAAGGTTATGAAAGCTCAATTCTATATTTCTCTTGAAAAAAATAGAGAAAAGATTGGTAAGGATTTTGATGTTCTTATTGAATCTTATGATGAAGAAAACCTTATGTATAGAGGTAGATCATATGGATTTGCACCAGATGATATTGATGGTTGCATTTTTGTTGCAGCACATGAAGAGCTTAAACCTGGTCAAATTGTATCAGTAAATATTAAAGATGCAGATTCTTATTCTTTAACTGGTGAACAAAATGACTAAAGAAAAACAAGTTAATGTAATTTTATTTCAACCCGAAATTCCAGGTAACACAGGTAACATTATGCGTACTTGTGTAGGATTTAATGTAAAACTACATTTAATCCGCCCATTTGGATTTAAGCTAGATGATGCACATTTACGTCGTGCTCATCTAGATTATTTCGATGATTTAGAGTATGTTGAATATGATAATTTTGCAGATTTTCTAGAAAAGAATAATAATCCTGAAATTTATTATTTAACACGTTATGGACATAAATCTCCTGATCAAATTGATTTTACTAAATATCAAGAAGATGAAAATGAAAAGCTTTTCTTTATGTTTGGTAGAGAATCAACAGGTATTCCATATGATATCTTACATGATAATTTAGACCACTGCTTTAGAATCCCTACAACCGATAAGATTCGTTCATTAAATTTATCTAACTGCGTTGCAATGGTATTAATGTATGCTGAATCTCAATTAGGTTATAGAGACTTAATTAAACATGAACCAGAGAAATTCAAAGGAGAATTTTTCATAGACAATTATAAACCAGAAGAATAGAGGGGATAATATGTTTGATTTTAAAACTTTAGAATTTAATAAAGTTTTAGACAATATATCTACATACGCTTTTTTGGATTCAACAAAAGAGCGTATTTCTTCGCTTGAGCCATTTAATGATATTGATTCATTAAATGAATCTCTTGATCAAGTAGTTGAAGCTATTTTAGGCATTACTAAATTAGGTAATATTCCTCTTGATCATATGTTTGATGTAAAAGATGCAATTAAAAAATGTGAAATTGGATCAATTATCTCAAGTGAAGATTTATATAAAATTTCAATTTTAATTGAAAAATCCCGTATTCTTACTAAATATGGTAAGGATATGGAAAATCAAAAAATTAAATGTGATTTATTATCTAGTTATTTTATGTCATTTTCTGATAATAAAAAGCTTGGACAAGAAATTACAAACGCTATTGATGAAAATTTCAAAGTTAAAGATAGTGCATCAATGCCATTATTTAAAGTTCGTAGAAGAATACAAATGGAAGAAAACCATTTAAGAAGCTTTATGAACTCATTGCTTTTAAGTAGAGCTAGTAATTTAACTGAAAGCATCATTGTTATGCGTGATGGTAGAATGTGTCTTCCAGTTAAAGCTGATTCTAAGAATGCCATTAAGGGTATTATTCATGATTCATCAGCATCAGGTACAACTTTCTTTATTGAACCATCTGAAGCTAATGATATTTATATGCAAATTGAATCATTAAAGAATGATGAGAAAAAGGAAGTTGAACTTGTTCTTAAGGGCTTATCGCTTTTAGTATCTGCTCATGCAGAAGAATTATTAAATGATCTTGATATAATTCGTGAGTTAGATTTTATATTTGCTCGTGCAAGATTTGCACGTGAAAATAATTATACTCGTCCTTTAATGAATACAAGAGGTTATATTAATATTATCAGTGGTGCTCATCCATTAATTGAGAAAGATGTTGTAGTTAAAAATGATGTTAAGCTAGGACAAAGTTATTCAACTATTGTTATCACTGGTCCAAATACAGGTGGTAAAACTGTATTATTAAAACTTGTTGGTTTAACTTCACTTATGGCTCAATGTGGATTATTTGTTCCATGTAACGATGGTTCTGAGTTTAGCTTATTTGATAATGTTATGGCAGATATTGGTGATGAACAAAGTATTGAACAAAATTTATCTACATTTAGTTCACATATGACACGTATTGCTGAAATCTTTAAGTCTGTAACACCTAATTCGTTAGTTTTACTAGATGAAGTTGGTTCAGGTACTGACCCTAAAGAAGGTGCTAGTTTAGCAATTGCAATTATTGATAAATTAACGCGTATTGGAGCTCGTGTTATTTCTACAACTCACTATGGTGATTTGAAAGCATTTGCGTATAACAATAAAAAGGTTGTTAATGCAAGTGTTGAATTTGATGTTGAAACATTATCTCCAACTTATCGTTTATCTATTGGTGTTCCTGGTGCTTCAAATGCTATATTAATTTCTAAACGTCTAGGATTAGATAATGATATATTAGAACAAGCTAGTTCTTTAATTAAAGGTACTACAAGTGAATCTGGTCAATTGATTCAAAAGATTGATGAAGAAAATCAAAATGTAATTAAACTTCGTAATGATTATGAAAAGAAAATCAAAGAAGTTGAAAAACAAAAAGAAGAACTTAATAAGAAGCTTGCTGAAATTAATAAGAATAAAGAGCTTTTATTATATAAAGCTCATTTAGAAGCCAATAAGATTGTTGAAGATGCTAAAGAAAAGAGCCAAGAATTAATTGAAAAACTTAATTCTTTAAAGGATTCTAAGAATATTTTAGATAAGGATTTAGCTAATGTTAAATTTGAAGCTAAAAACTTAGCTCCTAAAAAAGAAGAAAAGCCTATTGATGATCACGAACTTCAAGTTGGTGAACTAGTTCATGTAAATGATTACAATAAGGTTGGTCAAGTATTGGCTATTAAGAAAGGTAAATACGAAGTTCAAATGGGTCAATTTAAAATGACATTTGAACGTAAAGATTTAACTTATGATAAGAGCTTAAAGCGTCAAGACGAGATTAAACCTAAGAAGAAGCCTAGTGTTACATTAAATACTGAACAAACTCCTATGAGACTTGATCTTCGTGGAGAACGTTATATAGACGTTCAACCACAAGTTGATTTATTTATTGATAGAGCTATTCTAGCTCGTTATCACACTGTATATATCATTCATGGTTTTGGTACAGGTGCTGTTCGTAAAGCTGTAGCTGAAGCTTTAAAATTGAATAAGAACGTTAAATCTACTCGCTTCGGTGGTGAAGGAGAAGGTTTAAACGGTTGTACTGTAGTTGAACTTAAATAATATGAAAGTAGCATTAATATTATTTGATGTGGATTTATCTAAATTTAATCTTGATAATTATTATAAAATTGGTGTTGACAGAGGTGCACTAAATGCAACCTTATCATCTATTCCTTTAGACTTATCAATTGGTGATTTTGATAGTGTAAATGATAAAGAATTAAGCCTTATAAAAGCTAATTCTTTAAATCTTATTAAGCTTAATCCTATAAAGGATTTAACTGATACAGAAGAAGCTTTAAATGAAGCTTTAAAAATTAGTGATGATATTACTATTTTTGGTGGTATTAAAGGAAATAGAATTGAACATTTTTTATCAAATTTAACATTATTTTTTAAATTTAATAAGCTAACTATTATTGACAATAATTCTAAGATATATTTAATTGATAAGAAAACAATTATAGATAATGATTATAAATATGTATCTTTCTTCAGTTTAGATAATAATCTTCATATAAGTTTAAAAGGTTTTAAATATAATTTAAATAATTATAATTTAAAAATAACTGATCCACTTTGTGTTTCTAATGAAATAATAGATAAATGTGGAGAAGTAGAAGTTGATAATAAAACTCTTGTTGTATTGTCAAAAGAAGATAGAAAATTATAATTATAACTTAACAAATTTTAAATTTGTGCTAAAATAAAATAGTAAGGAAACACGGGGAGCCCATGTGATGAGCTGAGAGGTAACTAAAGTTACGACCCGCAAACCTGATTCTGGTAATGCAGACGTAGGTATTTGTATCTCTTTTATTATAATAATAAAAATACAATTCTTCTGGCATTGCTGGGAGAATTTTTTGTTATTATAAAAAGGAGAAAAAAATGCAAACAAAAAACAAAAATCTTCAAGCATTGATTGAAGTTGCAATCTTTTCCGCGATTGCAATTGCCCTTGATATGATTCAAGGTAGCTTATTTAAAGGATTATTTCCTAGCGGAGGTAGTATTGGTGTAGCTATGGTACCAATTCTTGTAGTAAGTTTTAGAAGGGGATTTGGCTGGGGTGTCATGTGTGGTTTCGTAGTTTCGATACTTCAAATGTTATCTGGTGTTTATTCAATAAATGCTGCTAGTTTTGATAATAAATTCTTACAAGTTATGGGACCATTCTTACAAATTATGTTAGATTATGTATTTGCTTATACTCTTGTAGGATTTGCCGGTTTATTTTCTAACTTATATCAAAAGAGTAAATCTAAAGGTGGTAAAGTATTATTTGTATCATTAGGTAGTGTTCTTGGTGGAACACTTAAGTATTTAACTCATGTTATTGCAGGTGCTGTATTTTGGTTAAATCAAGGTTCAAGCTTTGGTGGATTAGATGATACTACAGTTTTATATTCATGGTTATATAATGGTGCTTACTCAATTCCAAATATTATAATTTGCACTATTATTATGATTATTTTCGCTTTATATTATGATGTAATCTTAAAACCAAGCGCTAAAGAAAGTATCGAAGAAGCAGTTGAGGAGGAATAATAATGGGAAAGAAAATATTTAAGGTAGCAGGTAGTGCTATTTTATCAATAATTTTAGTTATACTTTATATTGCTTATTTAAGCCAACATAAAGCCATTTATGATGATGGTTGGGGAACTAATTATGAAGTAAATGAAGAATTAGTATATTTCTTCTACGCTTCAATTGCTTATTTAATTTGTTCAATTGTTGATCTTGTTTCTTTTATAAAGCTTGGTAAAGAAAATGAATTTGCTATAAAACTTGCACCAGCTTTATCTTCAATGTTCCTTATTGGTTATTTAACTAAAGCTTTCTTCAAGCCATTAATGAAGAGTGCACATGTTTTTAACCAAGTAAATCTTATTTTATTTATTACTGTATTATTAATTACTATATTAACAGTATGGAATTTTGTTGAATATTTAATTAAACATAATAAAGATACTAAATAATAAAGATACAATCATTTTACTCTAGGTATGTTCACCTAGAGTTTTTCTTTTGTTTATTGTATAATATTTGTAGCTTTATGGAGGTTCTTATTATGGACGGATTTATTATTATTGATAAAGAAAAAGATTTTACAAGTTTTGATGTTTGTAATAAAATTAGACATAAATTTTTTACCTCTCATGTTGGACATACAGGCACATTAGATCCTAATGCAACTGGTGTTCTTGTTGTTTCACTTGGTAAAGGTTGCAAAACTTTAAATTTACTTGAAGAACATGATAAGAGCTATCTTTGTACAATCGAATTTGGAAAGAGTTATGATACAATTGATCCTACTGGAAAATTGGTTAGTGAATCTTTTAAAGAAATTGATATTGAAGCATTAAAAAAAGCAGTTGATAAAGTAGCTTTAAAAGAATCTCAAATACCTCCAAAGTATAGCGCACTTAAGATAAAAGGCAAAAGAGCCTATGATTTAGCTCGTGAAGGAAAAGATTTTGAAATTAAAGAACGTCCTGCTCATGTATATGAAGCAAGAATTGAAAGCCAATTAAAAAAGATTGATAATTGTTATTATGTAGATATTTATCTTAAAGTATCCAAAGGATTCTATATTAGAAGCTTTGTGCGTGATGTTGCAGAAGAACTTGGCGTAGATGCAAACATGTTTAATTTAAGAAGATTATCTTCTGGTATTTTTAAAATTGAAAATTCTAAAAAATTAAATGATATCACAGAAGATGATATAATTCCTATTGCTAAAGTATTTAGTTATTTACCACATGTTGAATTAAAGGAATATTTACTTCCTTTAATTAAAAATGGTGTCCAATTAGATTCTAGACAAACAACTATTGATTCTCCATTTGTAGCAGTTATTAATGGTAAAGAAATAGCTATTTATAAACCTGGAAAAAATAAAGGTACATATTCTATTGAGGTATTATTATAATGCGCATCATAGAAATTAACAGCTTAGATGAGGTCTTTAACAAAAATAATTTATCAATAATGCTTGGTGATTTTGATGGAATGCATAAAGGACATCAAGTTTTACTTAATACATTATTAAATATAAAAGCGCATCATGCTATGCTAACTTTTTATCCACATCCTAAAGAATTTTTTACAAGTGAAAAATTTAAATATCTTGATACAATTAAAGATAAAGAGATTAGATTATGTAATGATTTAGATTATTTAATTGTTTTAAAAACTAATAAAAATATTTTAAATTCTAGTAAGCAAGATTTTATAAATTTTTTAAAAAATAATAATGTAACTGATGTTGTATGTGGTAATGATTTTACATTTGGTAAAAATAAAGAAGGAAATGTATCTGATTTAAATATGTTTAATGTTCATCTTGTTGATGATGTTACATTAAATAATAAAAGAATCTCATCGACTTCTATTAGGGAATATCTTAGAAAGGGCCAAATAAAAGAAGCTAATTGCTTATTAGATAGAATATATTCTGTAAAAGGAATTGTTTCAAAAGGTAGTCAATTAGGAAGAACTATAGGATTTCCTACTGCTAATTTAGATGATTTAGATTATTTATTGCCAGGACGTGGAGTATATTTTGGATATGCTTTGATAGATAATATAAAATATTTTGGAATGATTAATATAGGTATTAATCCTACATTTAATCTTTTAAAAAATAATAGACTTGAGATAAATATATTCGAATTTAATAATAATCTATATGATAAAGAAATAGAAGTATTCTTTATTGATAAAATTAGAGATGAGAAAAAGTTTAATTCTAAAGAAGAACTTGTATTAGAATTAGAAAAGAATAGATTAGAGTGCTTAGAATATATGAATAGTATTAAAAGCCAATAAATTTTACTTGAATTATATTTAAAGTTTTGTTATACTAATAAAGGCGTAGACTTAGTTGTTAGGACATTCCTCGTTCTTTAACCAGGTTTATCGCGAATTATATTATATTTAGGAGGAATTCAATATGGCATTAAGCACAATTGAAAAGAAAGAAATTGTTAAGAAGTTTGGTAAGAATGAACAAGATACTGGTAGTACTCAAGTTCAAGTTGCTCTTTTAACTGCAGAAATCGCTAAGTTAAACCAACACAACTCATCAAACATCCATGACTTTGCTGCTAACCGTGGTTTATTAATTAAGGTTGGTCAAAGAAAGGCTCTTCTTAACTACTTAAAGAAGACTGATAAGGAAGCTTACGCTAAGCTTTTAAAAGATCTTAACTTACGTGGATAATTTATCTAAGTAACTAAGGGCTCAATGAGCCCTTTTTTCTTGACTTAAAATTAGGTATTGATATAATAATATATGTTATAGTCGGAGGACAGAAAATATATGTTTTCAGTTGGATAAGATTAGTCTTATTCAACTTTTATTTTTTTATGGTGGGTAATATGTATCTAAATAAATTTAAGAAATTCTTATTTGCATCTATCTTTAGTGCTCTTATTATGTCTATATATTCTACAATTGATGCTTTATGCATTGGACAAGCAGAAGGAGAAGCTGGAGCTGCTGCTATTGCTGTTGGTATACCTGTTTGGACACTTATATATTCATCAGGACTTCTTTGTGGTATTGGAGGAGCAACTTTATTAACACTATATCGTGGAAAAGGTGATTACAATAAGAGTAATCAAATTTTTACATCTAGTTTTATTTTATCTATAATTGTATGTTTAATTCTTATAATAGTATTATCAATATTTCAAAGACCATTATTAATCTTGTTTGGAGCTCGTGAAGAACATGTCTTAGAATTAATTTTAAAGTATACATTTTGGCTTAAAATTGGATTACCATTCTTTTTCTTTTCTCAATATTTATCTGTTATTGTTAGAAATGATAATAATCCATATTTATCTACTTTAGCTGTTATATTAGGGGGAGTAATTAATGCATGTTTAGATCCTGTTTTAGTATTTTATGCTAAATTAAATATTTTTGGAGCAGGTCTTGCAACTTGTATAGGTCAAGTTGTGTCAGTATTAGTATTAGTAACACATTTCTTTACTAGAAAAAGAAATGTGAAATTTGTTAAACCTGATAATATCTTTAAAGATTTTATAAATATTTTTATTGTTGGATTTAGTTCGTTTATATTAGATATTTGTATGGGTATAATGACTATGATTTTTAATAATCAAATTAATAGATATAATGAATTAACTTTAGCAACAGCATATCTTGCTGTATATGGTGTAATTATAAATATGCATACATTAACTCAGGCTTTAGGCTATGCGGTAGGACAAGCGAGTCAACCTTTACTTAGTGAAGCTAAGGGAGAAGATAATAAAATAGGTTTAAAATCTTATTTTAAATATGGTATTGTTACATCTTTTATTTTTGGAATAGGTATATTTGTTTTGTTAGAGTTAATTTCTCCTTATTTGTTAAATATATTTGCTAATTCTTATCAAGGCTCTTTAGCATTTGATTTAGGTGTGAGAGTTGAAAGAATATACTATAGTTGCTTTATTTTTATGATTTTTAATGTATATTCAATATATTATTTTAATTCTATAATGAAGCAAAAAACTGCACTAATTGTTTCTATTCTAAGAGGTTTAGTATTCCCTATATTATATTTATATATACTACCATTAATTAATTTTGATTTCATATGGATGTCTATATTATTTACTGAAATTTCAGTTACATTAGTATCTTTTGGGTTAATCATCTATTTTAAAAAAGTGAAAAAAGATGAATCAAAATAAATATTTTGAGTTATAATATAAACAGCAAGAAAGGAGAGTGTATGTATGAAGGGCTTAAAAATATGTGAAAAAGTAATGCTTATTTTAACTGTTTTAATTTTCGCGCTATCTCCAGTTTCACCTGCAATTGCTGCTGAAAATAGTAAAACTGTAACTCCATCATTCTATACAATGATAGTTGTTTCTACAGTTACACCAGTTATTTATTTCTTTACTTTATCTATGATTATTCCATTCTTCTTCACAGAAAATAAGACTCTAAAGAGCTTATCATTAGCAGCATTTACAACAGCTATTATTATTAATATTGTTGCAATTTCTAGCTGCACTAATAAATCAACAGATGAATTAGGTATTGGTGCTATTTTAGCTCTTGTTGGTGTTATTTTAGGTGTTATTACATTAATTTTCTATGTAGTATTAAATTATATTGAAAATAGTGTTGATGCTGAAGAAAAATTAGTTCGTGAATTAGAAAAATGGAATTCATTAAAGGAAAAGAATATCATCAATGAAGATGAATTCTTAGCTAAGAAACAAGAAATTCTTAAAAAATATGCAAAATAAGAGATTTGGACTAGCGTTATGCTAGTCTTTCTTTTATTTATAAAAGGTTAATTTGCTTTAATAATTTATAGTTTGTGTATAGTAATATAGAAATCCTTTTTTGTATTTTTTATGTATCAAATTACTATTTATTGTGTTACAATTAAAGAGATGATTATAAGATAAGAAATATTTAAATATAAAGGAGATACTTTATGAGTGAAGTAAAGAAATTCACCTATAATTGGGCTGGACGTCCTCTTGTAGTTGAAATCGGTGAAGTTGCTAAACAAGCTAATGGCTCATGTTTAGTACGTTATGGTGAAACTGTAGTACTTTCTGCTGTTTGTTCAAAAGCTAGCGAAACTGTACAAGACTTTTTCCCATTAATGGTTTTATACCAAGAAAAATTATACGCTTCTGGTATAATTCCAGGTAGCTATTTACGTCGTGAAGGTAAGGCAAGTGAACATGAAACTTTAACAAGCCGTTTAATTGACCGTCCTATTAGACCATTATTTGCAGAAGGTTTTTCTGATGAAGTTCAAGTAGTTAATACTGTTCTTTCATATGATCCACAATGCTCACCAGAAATGGCAGCTATGCTAGGTAGCTCAATTGCATTATCAATTTCTGATATTCCATTTGAAGGACCTATCGCTGGTGTTAAGGTTGGTTATATTAATGGAGAATATGTTATTAACCCAACTCCAGAACAATTAGCATTAGGTAATAAGATTGATTTAACTGTTGCTGGTACTAAGGATGCTATAAACATGGTTGAATCTGGTTCAGAATTCGTTTCAGAAGATGAAATGTGGGGAGCATTAGTATATGGTCACCAAGAAATCATTAAGCTTTGCGAATTCCAACAACAAATTCAAGCTGAATGTGGAAAAGAAAAGGTTAAACCATTATTATTTGTAACAGATGAAGCTATTGATTCTGCAGTTCGTAATTTTATTGAAGCAGATTTAGTTAAAGCGATTCGTATTGAAGATAAGCTTGAACGTTATGCAGCTATCGATGAATGCAATAAGCGTGCTTTAGAGCATTTCGATGAAACTGTATTTACTAAAAAGCTTGGTGATATAACTGTAGAAGATATAGCAGCTAAGAAGGCTTATCTTGCTCAAGTTCAACATACATTAGACGACATCTTATATACAACTGTACGTAAGATGATTGCTATTGAAAAGATTCGTCCAGATGGTAGAAAGACTGATGAAATTCGTCCTCTATCAAGTTCTGTTGATGTATTACCACGTGCTCATGGTAGTGCTATTTTCACTCGTGGACAAACTCAATCTTTAGGTGTTACTACATTAGGTAGCTTAGCTGACGCTCAAGAAATTGAAGGTTTAGACGGTACACATACTGACAGATTTATTTTCCAATATAATTTCCCACAATATTCTGTAGGTGAAACTGGTCGTTATGGTGCCCCAGGTCGTAGAGAAATTGGTCACGGACATTTAGCTGGTCGTGCATTATCATATATTATTCCTTCAGAAGAAGAATTCCCATACACAATTAGACAAGTTTCAGATATTCTTGAATCAAATGGTTCATCAAGCCAAGCTTCTATTTGTTCAGGTACATTATCATTAATGGCTGCTGGTGTTCCTATTAAGGCTCCAGTTGCTGGTATTGCAATGGGATTAATCACTTATGGTGATGATTATACAATTTTAACAGATATTCAAGGTTTAGAAGATCACCTTGGTGATATGGACTTTAAGGTTGCTGGTACTACTTATGGTATTACTGCTCTTCAAATGGATATTAAGATCCGTGGTATTTCTTATCAAATTCTTAAAGAAGCTTTATATCAAGCTAAGCAAGGTAGACTTCAAATTCTTGAACATATGATGACTACTATTGATAAAGTTCGTCCAGAATTATCTAAGTATGCTCCAAAGGTTAAGATGATTCGTATTAATCCAGATAAGATTAAGGATGTTATTGGTTCTGGTGGAAAAACAATCAGTGAAATCATTGCTAAGCATAATGATGTTAAGATTGATATTGAACAAGACGGTAGAGTATTTGTAATGCATTCAGATATGAAATATGTAGATTCATGCATTAAGCAAATTGAAGATATGACTCGTGAAGTAGAAGTAGGTCAAGTTTATACTGGTACTGTTAAGCGTATTGAAGCATATGGTGTATTCGTTGAATTATGGTCTGGTGTTTCTGGTTTATGTCATATTTCACGTCTATCAAATGAACGTGTTGAAAAGTGTGAAGACGTTGTTTCTGTTGGAGATACAATTTTAGTTAAGGTCATTAAAATTAATGATAAAGGACAAATTGATTTATCTAGAAAAGACGCTTTAAACAATAACGATTCAAAAAAAGAATCTAAATAAATTTAATGAAAATTCAAGATGCTAGTAGATATAGAAGGTTATATTTACTGGCATCTTTTTTTATATGTTATTTATTCATACATAGAAATTGTTAATTGTAAAACATTGACTTTTAATAAAAATAAATATAGAATATTAAAGGCTATATAGAGGGATAATCGAGCAGAAATGTTAGGAAAGTCCATGCTAGCACAGTCTGTGATGACTGTAGTGTTTGTGGCAGTCCAATAAATAAGGCTGGGTACCGCAAGGTAACGGCAACATATAAACCTAAGGGCAACTATGGTTTATATAAGAACGCGCCACAGTGACGAATCTTCTGGAAACGGAAGGGTGAAACGGGGTAAGCCCCTCAAGCTAGAAATCCAAATTTGGTAGGAGAGTTCATTCAAACGAACCGAAGGGCGAATGAGACGAGGAAACTCGTAGATAGATGATTATCGCTATTTTATAGAACAGAACATGGCTTATTATCTATGTAGCTTTAATATTTTAGTAAAATAAGAGGATTATTCCTCTTTTTTTCTATGTTTTTTGGCTGAATTATTTGTATTTTTTTACATATATTTGCTATAATAATAGTGATGCGGAGGTTAAAAATGATGACTAACGAAGAGAAACTTCAAATTTTAACCAGGCAAAGAAAGATTAGAAACTTTTCTATCGTAGCACATATCGATCATGGTAAATCGACACTAGCTGATAGAATTCTTGAAATTTGTAATAGTGTTTCTAAACGTGAAATGAAAAATCAGTTGTTAGACTCAATGGAACTTGAACGTGAACGTGGTATTACAATTAAGTTAAATGCAGTTCAACTTGATTATAAAGCTTTAGATGGAAATGATTATATATTTGATTTAATCGATACTCCAGGACACGTCGATTTTTCTTACGAAGTGTCTAGAAGTCTTGCTGCCTGTGAAGGAGCTATCCTAGTTGTAGATGCTACACAAGGAATACAAGCTCAAACATTAGCTAATGTGTATTTAGCTTTAGATAATAATTTAATGGTATTACCATTAATAAATAAAGTGGATTTACCTTCAGCTCATCCAGATGAGGTAAAAGCTGAAATCGAAGATACCATCGGTCTTCCTTGTGATGACTGCGTTTTAGCAAGTGCTAAGACAGGTGTTGGTGTAAGAGATATACTTGAACAAATTGTTTCTTATGTACCAGCTCCTACAGGAGATCCTTTTGGTAAACTTCGTGCATTAATATTTGATAGTGCATATGACCCATTTAGAGGTGTTGTTCTTTTATTTAAGGTAGAAGAAGGTATGATTCATGTTGGTGATAAGATTCATCTAATGCAATCAGGATACGATTATCAAATTACTGAACTTGGTATTAGAACACCAAATGAACAAAAACGTGATTACCTAATTGCAGGTGAAGTAGGATATTTATGTGCTGCTATTAAAAATATTGATACAGTACGTGTTGGTGATACAATTACTATGTCTGAGGATCCTGCAGATGAACCATTACCAGGTTATAAAAAGATGAATCCAATGGTTTATTGTGGATTATATCCTATTGATTCAAAACAATATCCAACATTAAAAGAAGCTTTAGAAAAGCTAAAGCTTGAGGATGCATCTGTAATTTATGAAGCTGAAAGCGCGCAAGCATTAGGATTTGGTTTCCGTACTGGATTCTTAGGACTTCTTCATATGGATATTATTGAAGAACGTCTAGAAAGAGAATTTGGTATTGATATTATTGCAACAGCTCCTTCAGTTGAATATCATGTATATTTAACTAATGGAGAAATGAAAGTGTTAGATAATCCAAGTGAATTACCTGACCCAAGCTATATAGATCATATAGAAGAGCCATATGTACATGCAACAATAATGGTTCCTAGTGAATATGTAGGTTCTGTTATGGATTTATGTCAATCAAAACGTGGTAGTTTTGTTGATTTAAAATATGTTGAAGAAACTCGTGCAATTATCCATTATGAAATGCCATTACTTGAAATAGTATATGATTTCTTTGATAAATTGAAATCATCTACTAAAGGATATGCATCTTTAGATTATGAATTTGAAGATTATAAATCTTCTCAATTAGTTAAATTAGATATTCTTTTAAATTCTGAACAAATAGATGCATTATCTGTAATAGTTCATAAA
>JAEELC010000167.1 GCA_016288675.1 Acholeplasmatales bacterium
CAAACTTCAAGTAATTGCTTACCTGCTTTATTATCATCTGAATAATAAGAAGTATCAGGTAAAATAAGACTAGGTCCTAAAACAACAAATGAATGACGAGTTGCATCACTCATATCAGTTTCAACACCAAAATTAATAGGCATCTTAACATTATCTAATGATAATTCTTTACTGACTGCATTTAAGTCATTAACAGTCTTTAAATTTAAAATCTTATGAAGTAAAGGTAGTAATGGCTTAATACCATTTTCATTTCTACTCTTAACATCTAAAAACTTTTTATACATTTCAACTGCATATTTCATTTCAATAATATCAGTTGTTTTTTCACCCTTTGCAAAAGCGGCAAAATCAGCCATTAATGTTTTTTCAACACCTTGATCTAAATCTGAAAAACCACCTGCTGTAGGTCTATCAGAAGGAATAACGGCAGTTTCTAACCAAGCACCGTTAACGGCTTCATAAAGATCATCTTGAATTCTTACATCTTTCATAATTAATTCTCCTTTTTTAAATTAAATGTATTATACTATAAAAAAAGAAATAAAAAAAGAAAAATGCTAAAATTTTAAAAATTTAATAAATTATTAATTAAATAATTTGAATTTTTGTTAAATAATTTAATGTTTTCGAACAAAAAATAAAAAATCGTTAGAATAACTAACGATTATTTAAGGCTAAAGTTTGTTCTAAATCTAAAGAACCACACTTTGGGCACACCTTAGACATAGCTTGAGCTTTAGCACATACAGGGCATCCTCCCATATTAATATTTAAAAATGATACTTTATTGTGTGGATGTGGTTGTAAAAACACATCAAATTCATAATTACAATTCTTGCATTTATAATGCATAAGCCACCTCAATTTTATTTATTGTTATTATTATATCAAAATATTAATGTAAAGTGTCATTTTTTCCTCAAATATTAAATTTTCTTGTTAATATAAATATGGTGATAAGATGCTAAATAAAGAATTAATATTTAAGACGTTAAAAGACTTAAATTTAAAAAATACAGATACAATTATGATTCATTCTTCACTGCATTCTATAGGAAAAATAGAAAACAATGCAGAAGGCTTAATAGAAGCTTTAAAAGAATATTTTTCAAACGGACTAATAATTTTTCCTATGCATACATGGAGTTTTATGAATTCAGATAATCAAACACTTGATTTAACTATAGAAAATTCATGTGTAGGAATGCTTCCTAATATAGCATTTAGACATGGCTTTATACGTAGCAAGCATCCAACACATTCTGTTGTTGCATATGGTAAAAAAGCTTTTGAATATATTAAATATGATGATACAGCTAATACTCCAGCTTCTCCTAGTGGATGTTTTGGGCGTCTTGGAAAAATGAATGCTAAAATATTATTTTTAGGTTGTCCATTATCAAAGAATACTTTTATACATTCAATTGAGGAACAATTCAATGTTGCTGATAGATTAACAGATCATATTTATAAATTTTATACTAAAGATAATAATGGGATTTATGAATATAATGTACATAAGCATTATTCAAAATATAATGCTCATTTAAGTGAACATTATTTAAAGCTTGAAAAGCCTATGATTGAAAAAGGCATTGCCTCATATTTTATGTTTGGTAATGCAAAATCTATAATCGTTGATGCTAAAAAATGCGAAGAATATGTTAAAGAATTATTAATAAATAATATTCATGAATTTGATAATGCGTTAGAAGTCAAAAAATGTTAGATTTAAGAAAATCTAACATTTATTTTTTTATGCAACTTGTTCCCAAGGCTTTAATTCAATTGAATCAGTATCTAAGGCTTTTAAAACATTTTCAGATAAATATTTCTTATTAACAACTACTTGGTAAACAAATCTATCAAACCAAGCATCGCTCATTACAAAAAAACCATCCTTACCAAAATCCTTACCCCATGAATTTTGTACCTTCCAACGGTTAGGGAATGAATCAACTAAGTTAACACCTGTTAATGTCATAGCGTGATTGCAGCTAGTAGAACGGAAGCGAACTGATTCATATTTATCATATTTTAAATCTATACCAAATAACTCTTCTACATTGCAAACTTCAGTTGATAAAATACCTTCAGTACGGAATGATGCAGCAGATACATCACACGCAAACCATAATGGATTTTGATCCTTAAGAGCTTTAATAGCTGAACTCTTAAAATCAGCCATTGGTACATTTAAAACAAAATAATCAGAGCAATACATTGCACTAGCACCAATATTCTTATATTTTTTATAGAAAGGATATTGTTCAGAAGGGAAATTAACAAGTACGATGTAATCATCTAATTCTTCCTTAACATAATCATTAAAGAAATCTAGAGGTGTAGTTGTAATTGATACAATTTCTGCTTCATTGTTTTCTTTATCAGAATTATCCTTCTTATAATCAAATGTAAAGCTATCTACAGGAGTACCTAGACACATAGCTAATACTTTATAAACATCACTTAATACACTTTCTTTATAATCTCTAATCTTACTTAAAGATTCATTAGATTCTTTCATACTAACTATAGTATCAACAGCTTTTGAAACAAGTACCTTTAAAACAGCATCCATTTCAGCGCTCTTAGTACTTGAATAGCATTCAGGTTGATTTTGTAAAGGTACAATACCATATTTCTTAACTAAATCTTTAAACTGATGCCAATAACCACCATCTGCATCAGGACCAAAATCAAATATTGATTGGAATATTCTAGAATCTCTTCCTTCATCAACAAATTCAATAGCTTTCTCTAATTTGTTATTAGCTTTTTCTAGCTTATCATAGAAAAATAAATAAGTTTCAGATAATTCTAAATCCTTTACTCCTAAATTCTTAACTAAAATTTTCCTAATAACATTTAATCCAGCAAACATCCAGCAACGACCAGATTGCTTCTGATTTGTTACACTAACCATATCTTTAACTTCTACATTAAATACAGTAGACATCTTTGTAGCTTCTGCTGAATTATAAGCACATGCTAGTACTCCATTCTTTTGTACAGCATTAGCTAATAATTTATTGTTTTTATTATCTTCATAAAGATCTTTAAATCTTTTAATATCATTAATATTTAAAACTTTATCCATATTAAATCTCCTAACGTTTTTATAATTAGTATATGACTTAAGATTTAATAAATCAATTGAATTGACTAAAAATAATTAAAGAGTTAATATAAAAATATGTAAAAATAGGGTAGGTTTAAATATGACTGAATTTTATGATAAAGTAAGCGAACGTTTAATAAGATATGCTAAAATCAATACTCAGAGCAAAGCTAATACAGGATTAGATGTATCTACTAAATGCCAATTTGATTTAGCATATGAATTATATAATGAATTAAAAAGAATTAATGCGAGTAATGTATATCTAGATGAAAAATCTTGTATTGTATATGCTAATATTTTAGCAAATACTTCTGCAAAGGGATTTGGCCTTATAACACATATGGACACAGCTCCTGATGCAAGCGGTGAAAATGTAATGCCTTGGATATTAAAGAATTATGATGGCAAGGACGTATTATTAAATAAAGAAAAGAATATAATAATAAGTCCTAAAGATTTCCCAAACCTTTTAAATTATATCGGTAGTGATATTATTTTTACAGATGGTACTACTTTATTAGGTGGAGATGACAAAGCAGGAATTGCAGCAGTGATGACATTTGCTGAATATATAATTAATCATGATGAAATTAAGCATGGATTAATATCTATTGCATTTACTCCTGATGAAGAAGTTGGTGGACTTGCTAAAAATCTAGATTTTAAAAGATTTAATGTCCCAGTAGCATATACTCTTGATGGAGACCATAAAGGTTATTATTCTTTTGAAACATTTAATGCTCTTGAAGCACAAATTAAAATAAAAGGTTTATCAGTTCATACAGGTACAGCTAAAGGAATAATGAAAAATGCAATTACAATTGCAACTGATATTATGTCAAAGATTCCTTTAAATGAACGTCCTGAGAATACTTGTGAAAGAGAAGGCTTCTACCATCCTGTTTTATTTGAAGGAACTTGTGAAGAAGCTTATTTAAGAATATTAATTAGAGATTTTGATAAAGACTTATTTAATAAAAAGAAAGAATTTATTGAATGCCTAATTAATAATGCAAATAAAAAATACAATGATACTATCGCAACTATTACTTGGAGCAATGGATATCCAAATATGGGAGAATATACAACTAAAGTAAAAGGATTAGTTGAAAATTTAATTGAAGCAATAAAAGCTTCAAATATAACTCCAATAGAATTACCATTTAGAGGTGGTACTGATGGTTCATCATTAAGTTCTAGAGGCTTACCATGTCCTAATCTATCAGCAGGTTATGAAAATGCTCACGGTAGATTTGAATATGTTCCTATTGATAATATGGAAGACAATGTAAGAATATTAATTGAATTAGCCAAAATATATGCAAAAGAAGCTTAAAAAGCTTCTTTTTTTTCAAAAAAAAATAGAAACGAATTGTTTCTATTCTTCAATATATTTAGTTAAATCAATCTTTTCAAGATTCATATAAATCTTGTCAACATTAACTCTTTGTCTTTCTTCTTCAGTGAATACATGAACTAAGAAATCATAACCGTCAATTAGAATCCAACCAGAATTGAAACCTTCATAAGATTTAATTCCAAGACCAGCTTCTTCTAAGCTTTCTTTAATATATTCAATAGACACATTAGCTTGACGAACTGAATCTACAGTTGCAACAAAGATAAATTCAAAGAATGGGTTAACAAGGTTTGAGTCATAGCAAACCATATCAGAAGGGTTTACTCTTTTTAATCCTTTAATAATAGCTTCTAATTTATTCATTTTTAATTTTCCTTTCATATTCGTTTAGTACTTCATATTGCATAGGATGAGGTACGATATTCTTCTTATTTAAGAAATTAATAACATATTTAGTTGAATCATATATTGCTTGATTCAAGTCTCCTGATAATAACACATTTCTTACTTTTATGCAATCATCATATTTTCTATTCTCTTCAGTATAGTCGCTAATTAAAACAATTTCTTCAAGACGAGTCATATTAGTATGACCGAAAACATGATTTCTAATTGCAGATTTCATTTCAGGATCAATAATACCAAATACATTTTCAAGTGATTCAGCACTTGCATAAGAATGATATAAAACTGGATACTTAGCACATTCTTGTGCATCTTTAGGATTGATAAGTTTTTTCATCTCATCTTCTGATTCATATTTATAATAATCATGTACAAGTCCGCATATTTCAGCACGACTAGAATCAATATTATAAATATTACTTAGATATTTTGCCATTTTAGCAACACCTAAAATATGATTATATCTATCCATCTTATCAGGATATTTAGTTTTATATTTATTCTCTACTATATTTCTAATCTCATTAATTTTATTTTCCGAAAATTCCATTACGAACAAACACATCCAAGTCTTTTAATAATGTTACTCTTACTTTACAAGCTGCGTTTAGAGAAATAAATCCTAAACCAGAAATAACAACATCTTGTTTAGCAGATACATTAAATTCTTTTGTAACATATTCAAGTTCTTTAGAATCATTTGCAGAAGGTGGAACAAGTAATGTTCCTCTATGCTTATTCATAAATTCTAATGTATCAATATCTTTTCTTCTATGAACTGTTACATTTTCAGATACATAAGTTGTAAATGAGCATTGAGAATCACTAATAAGAGCGATACTAGCAATAGCACCTAGTAAAACTGTATTACCTTTTTGTAATTGATATGTAATAGGTTTAATTTCTTTATGAGGAACCATTAAATTATAGCTTGATTCTTCAAGTAAAGATAATGCATTATTCTCATTTATTAAACCTGGAGTATCAATAAATGCTTTATTATCATCAAAGAATGGAATCTTAATACTTGATAAAGTAGTACCTGGAATTGGGGAAGTAGCAATTAAATCTGTAGTACGATTATCAAAGCGCTTTAATAAAGCATTGATAAGGCTTGATTTACCTACATTAGCACAACCCATAAAATAAACATCTCTATCTTGTCTAGCAATACTTATTGTATTCAATAGATCATCAATATAATATCCCTTAGAGCTAGATACAATATGAATAGCAAGAACTCTAAAGAAATAACGGTTAGCCATATATTCTAGCCATTCAACAATCTTAGATACATTTACGCTTCTTGGTAATAAATCTAATTTATTAGCAACAAGAATAACATCTTTATTTCTAAGCTTATCTAATACATGAGGAATAAATGAACCAGTAAAATCAAATAAATCAACAACAAGAACAACAAGTGCATTCTTCTTTAAAAGATCATCAATAACTAATTCATATTCTTTATTAGTAGCTAAAATTTTTGGAAATTCATTGTAATGCATTAAGCGATAGCAACGCTTGCAATATAATTCTTTTCTTTTCTCATCAATTGTTTGAATAAAACCTTTGGCTTGTGGATCAGTTGTTTGTAAAACTGCACCGCAACCCTTACACATTATTTCACTCATAGATTCTCACTTTCATATTTTTGTAATTTTTCAATATAAGCCGCTATATCACGTTCTTTAATACGAGCAAGTATCTTTCTTTCTCTATTTCTATTAATACGAGTAATCTTTCTTTCTGTCTTATGATCAATTGCACGAACTAAAATAGTATAAAAGCCACATCTACGTGAGCCATATACATCTGTTAATAATTGATCTCCAACCTCTAGAATTTCTTCCTTACTATATTTACGGCTCGCTTTACGCAAAGCACGCTTAAATCCAATCTTAGTAGGCTTTAATGCAAGTGAGCTAAATTTAACATTAAGCTCATCTGCAACAACTTTAACTCTTTTCTTACGAGAGTTAGATACAATCATAACCTCATAACCGATTTCTTCTAAGCTTCTAACAAAAGCTTTAATTTCATCAGTTGCATGTTCTTCTTTATAGCTAATTAAAGTATTATCAAGATCAAAGAATACAATTCTTTTACCGCTTTCATATAATGCTTTATAATCTATATCATAAATAGAGTCTTTATACTCTTCTGGAATAACTTTTTTATAATTAATAAATCTTTCTAACATATATAACACCATTTTAATTATATAGGTTAAATATAATATTTTCAAGAAAAAAAGGATTAGAATAAAATCTAATCCAATTTAAACAAAACAATTAGTTATTAGATACTTCTTTAATAGTAACGCTAATAGTACCACGTGGAGCGATAACTTTAACAGTATCACCCTTCTTATGACCTAATACAGCCTTACCAAATGGAGAAGCATTTGAAAGTTTCTTAGCATCGATATCAGCTTCTACTGAACCAACGATTTGGTACTTTTCTTCAACTAATCCCTTAGGTCCTTCATATGATAATACAACATATTTACCATTTTGAACCTTGTCAGAATTGTCTAACTTAATGATAACAGCAGTCTTTAAAATTTCTTTAATTTCTTGAAGTCTACCATTTAAACGAGCTTGTTCATCACGAGCAGCATCGTAGTCAGCGTTTTCTGATAAGTCACCTTGTGAACGAGCTTCTTGTAAAGCTTGAACGTTTGCAGGGATTAATACATTATTTAAATTATCTAGTTCTTGTTCTAGTTGCTTCTTATATTCCTCAGTAATTTCATGTTTATTTGTTTGCATAAATGAAACCTCCTAAATTCGCTATCTAATTATACAATAAAAATTTAAAAATATAAAGGGGTTAAATTAATAACAGTCATTATATTTAATCATTCTTAATTCATGCTGAATTTTTTTTGCATTTGCAAACTTTTCTTCATATAATTTATAAAAATTAGCGCTATGATTTGCATATACAAAATGACAAAATTCATGATATAAAACACTTTTTATATATAATTTATCATATTTTGCTAGTTTAACATTTAAAACTATTAAGTTCTTCTTTATCCAGCATTTACCAAAATAAGTGTTAACATCCACATAAGATATTTCAGGAATATTATAATATACATCACTAAAATCTCTTAATGCAGTAGTAAAAATACTATCTATATATAGCTTAAGCTCATGAGCATAAAACTCATCTATCAGATGCTTTATAAAGCGTTTAGAATCTACATGTGTATGTATTATAAAATTATTACCACTAATATCAATTTTATAATTATAGTCATCAACTATAACAACTTTATATTCCTTACCAAAAAAATGAATAGTATCACTTTTTATTTCAGGCTTTTTAGCGCGAAGTAAAAATTTATAAAGTCTATCTTCATCAGTTTTAAATAATTTGTCTAAATACACTAAATCACGTTTAGTTCTTAATATTACAAATAACTTATCATCTTTATATTTAAAATAAGTATTTTTATTTTTAGGTTTAAAAATGATTTCATAATTGACTGTAATATCTTTAATCTTCCTTTGCATCAGTTAACCTCAAAATATCGTAAGGTTTTGCGCTATATGGACTCTTAATATATACAATATCACGTGGATGGTTTGCACATTCAATTGGTTCAAACTTATCATTTAAGATTTCGTTAATTGTAAAATATTTATCTCCCTCAGGAGTAAATAATACAACATTAACATTATTATCAAAATAATTTCTTACATCAAGCTTAATATAACCTTTATCAGCATCATAATCTAAAACTGTACCAATAAAATCTTGAGTAGCTTTTTCTTTAAACAAATCATATAATTGTTCATTTACAGTAGTCATACCCTTTAAGAAACCAATTGAAGTTTCTCTATTTTCAGCTTTTGAAATTTCATCAATATATTGGTTAATATTTTTAATATCACCAGTTTCATAATATTCATCAATAGCTTTTCTATATGCTCTTACAATAGTTGCAATATAATGTAAAGACTTCATTCTACCTTCAATCTTAAAGGAATCAATACCAGTTTCAAGATATTCTTTTAAAACAGGCATAGAACACATATCCTTTGATGACATAGCAAAGAAATCGTCCTTGTTAATCTTTTCACCATTTACATATAGATTATAATTCCATCTACAAGAATGAGCACATCCACCACGGTTAGCATCACGGTTAGTCATATTATTTGATAACATACATCTACCGCTATATGAAACACACATACCACCATGAATAAATGATTCAATATCTACATTACAATTTTCTTTAATCTCTTTAATAGATTTTAAATCTAATTCTCTTCCTAAAACAACTCTTTGAACGCCAAGGCTTTCCCAGAATTTAACCATTGAAGAATTTATAGTAGATTCTTGGGTTGATACATGACATTCCATCTTAGTTTTTAATACTTCTGTAATAATTAATGGAGAAGCACAAATAATAGCATCTACACCAGCATCCTCAAGAGCATGTAAATATTCTCTTACCTCATAAACATCAATTTCATGTGGCAAGATATTACATGTAACATGAATTTTAGCGTTATGCTCATGTGCAAATCTACATCCTTCTTTAATATCATAAATAGTAAAGTTAGATGCACGAGCACGTAAGCTAAATCTTAAACCACCAATAAATACAGCATCAGCACCATAAAGTACTGCTACTTTTAATTTTTCTAAATCTCCAGCAGGAGCAAGTAATTCAACCTTACGCATTATATTTCTCCTTTTGGTATACAGTATCATTTAATTTAAATCCTTCTTCAAATTTTAAATCAAATGAATTAATAATATTTAAAGCCTCATCTAAGCTAATTAAATTATTTAAATATTTAGAATATGCTTCAACACACTTAATAAATATATTTGAATCTAAGAAGATATTATCCATAAAGATATATTTGGGATTAATAGCTTTTAAATCAGATAAATAATCGATTAAATAACTTCTAAATAAAATTGTACCACGATTTCCTTCATAGATATGATAGAAATCTTCTCTCTTTTCTTCCTTAAGGAAGGAATTTAATGGAGAGTTTTCAAAATTAAGATTATCATGTTCCTTATATAAAGAAATCAAATGGCGTTTAGAATGGAACATTTGATGATAGCCAAATGCTTGCATCCACATATTATTGTTATTTAATTTGGAAATATTAATCATATCTGTTACAGGAATTTCTAAAGAAATAGCTGTACTTAACATATTTTGATTTAAATAGAATGCTAAATCATCATGATTTGTAATTAGAGTTGTAGGATTATATACACCTCTATTTTCAATTCCATTTTCCTTTAAAACTTGATGTACACCTAAATCAATATATAGATAATAAACATCTAAGTTTTTAAAATTTTCTAAAAAGGATCTTAAATGTTCTATATCTTTATTTTCCATCATACAAGATAGATCAATAAACATCTTTAAATTTCCTTTTTGATTATAAATTTCAAGTAATTCAGCTACATCATAAGCTTTATTATAAAACGAAGAAAAGTCGTTTGTATAAACGACTATTCCTTCGCAATAATTTTGTAAAGTTTTGATTTCGCTAATTTCTTTTAATGAAGCTATTAACATAAGCTTTACCACCTTACTAAATTCTAAAGTTACCTTTACCTTTTCCTTTACCCTTGTGTTGGCTCATTCCCATTCCGCTAAAGTTACCATTTTGTAAATTAGAAGCCATACGTTGCATATCAGTTTCACTCATACTTTGCATACGCTTCATAGTCTTAACTTGTTGGTCTAAGGCTTCACGTAATCTATTAACTTCAGTAACTGTTCTACCGCTACCTTTAGCAATACGTTCTCTACGGCTTGCACTTGAATTAATTAAAGAAGGATTCTTTCTTTCTTCTTCAGTCATTGATTTAATAATGCATTCCATTTGATCAAATGCTTTATCATCAATTTGACTAGCAGCTTGTTTAACTTGCTTTAATCCAGGTAAGAATCCTAAAATCTTAGATATAGAACCCATACGCTTAATCATTTTAAATTGCTTTAAAAGATCATTATAATTAAACTTACCGCTCATTAGCTTTTCAGTCATATTCATCATTTCATCTTCATCAACATTTTCTGTAACAGTGTCGATTAAAGATAAAACATCACCCATACCTAGAATTCTATCAGCAAGTCTATCTGGATGGAAAATTTCTACTGCATCTAGCTTTTCACCTGTAGACATTAATTTGATAGGAATACCTGTAATATGTTTAATAGATAATGCTGCACCACCACGAGTGTCACCATCCATCTTAGTTAAAATAACACCTGTAAGCTTTAATTGCTCATTGAATGACTTAGCAATATTTACAGCGTCTTGACCAGTCATTGCGTCAACAGTAAGTAATGTTTCAGTAGGACGAGCAATTTCTTGTACACGAATTAATTCAGCCATTAAAGCTTCATCAATATGTAAACGACCAGCTGTGTCAATAATGATTAAATCAGCACCTTGTCTTTGTGCTTCTTTTAAACCTTCAGTTACAATCTTTTCAGGCTTTTCATTAGCTCCCATTTCAAAAACTGGAACACTAATAGATTTACCTAAAGTAACAAGTTGGTCAATAGCAGCAGGACGGTAAATGTCTGCAGCAATTAAGAATGGCTTCTTATTAGCTTTTTTTCTATAAAATAGTGCCATCTTACCACAAGCAGTTGTTTTACCAGCACCTTGTAAACCACATGTCATAATAACAGTAGGTTTATTAGATTCAAATATAACTTCGCTTGTTTCATCACCTAAAGTTTTTCTAAGTTCTTCACGAACAATCTTAACTACTTCTTGTCCTGGATTTAAACCTTTAAGAATCTTTTCACCTAAAGCTTTTTCCTTAACACCATTTAAGAATTCACGAACAACCTTAAAGTTAACGTCAGCTTCAAGTAAACTAATACGAACCTCTTTTAACATTTCATCAATGTCTTTTTCATCTAGTCTACCTTTTCCTGTTACTCTACGTAACGCCATTTGTAATCTGCTTGATAAGCCGTCAAATGCCATATAATCACTCCTCAATAATTTTATTAATGATTTGTTTTACTTCATCTAAATCATCACACTTTAGAGCATTTTCTAAAGCCTTATTTTTACTTAAAATATGTAATTTATCTTCATACTTGTCTAAAGCATCACAAGATTTCTTAATTGCATCAAAGCATGCATTTCTTGAAACATTGTGATTATCAGCAATTTCTTGTAAGGAATAATCAAATAAATAATATTCTTCAAAATATTCCTTCTTTTTATCTGTTAATAAGCTTTTATAGACATCATAAAGTTCAATATACTTTTCTCTATCTCTTATTTCCATTTTCATCAAAGAAATCGGCAAATAGACCGTATAGATATTGTTCAATATCAAATACTTCTAAATCACCCATTTTCTCTCCAAGTCCAATAAATTTAATAGGGATACCTAATTGATCTCTAATAGCTAGAACAATTCCACCCTTTGCAGTACCATCAAGCTTAGTTAAAATTACACCTGAAACATTTGTGATTTCAGCAAAAGCTTTAGCTTGAATCATACCATTTTGACCAGTAGTAGCGTCAATTGTAAGTAAAGTTTCAACAGGATTACCTGGTGCAACCTCACCGATAACCTTATTTACCTTTTGAAGCTCAGCCATTAAATTAGCTTTATTTTGTAATCTACCAGCTGTATCACATAAAACTAAATCATAGCCTTCTTGCTTAGCTTTAGTAATAGCATCATACATAACGCTTGAAGGATCACTTCCAGCATTTTTAGCTACGATATCTACACCAACTCTTTTAGCCCATTCAGCAAGCTGTTCAATAGCACCAGCTCTAAAAGTATCACCAGCAGCTAGTAAAACTTTATAACCTTGTTCTTTATACATATGAGCTATCTTAGCAATTGAAGTAGTTTTACCTACTCCATTAACACCAACAAATAATACAACATTAAGATTTTCCTTCTTAACATTTAAGTTAGCATTAACAACTTCACCCTTTAGATAAATTTCAAACATCTTATCAATAATAATTTCAGATAAAACACTTGGATCTGTGATATTTTTATTTTTAACTTCATCCTTTAATTCATCAATAAAATTAACAACAGTTTCAACACCAATATCAGCCATGATGAAGATTTCTTCTAAAGAATCAAATAAATCATCATCAATTTTATTTTTTCCATCTAATACTTCTTTTAAAGTAGCAAATGCTCCTTCACGAGTCTTAAATAAACCTAATTTATATTTTTCTGATTTCGATTTATCTTTATGCTTAAATAAGGAAAAAAATCCCATAGAAATACCTCCAAAATATTCTCTTAATTTTACCATATATAGCGACTCTTTTCAAACGATAGAAAAAAGAAATATGGAAAAATCCATATTTCTAATCTTTTTTAATTGGAAGTTCGTTAAATATAGCTTTGCATCTTGGGAAATTAGAACAAGCATAGAATTCGTTGCCTTTATTCTTGCCACGAGTTGCAACTCTTTTAATTAAATGACCTTTACCACAAGTTGGGCAAACAAAGTCTGTATTGTTTTCACAATGAGCTGAACAATATAAATTATTATCTTCACCAAGAAGCATTATAGCGCCACATTTAGGACAAATATTTTCTGTTGGCATATCGCTATAAATATTCTTACATTTTGGATAATTTGAACATGCATAGAAAAATTTACCTTTATTAGCACCACGTAATGCTTGCTTCTTTACGATGTGACCAGTACCACACTTAGGACAAACAATATTAGTATCCTCATCTGGAACTTCTTTTTCAGTAGGTTTAATATATTTGCATTTTGGATAATTTGAACAACCAACAAATTCTGTATTATATCTACTCTTTCTTACACAAAGAGGCTTTCCGCAAACAGGACATAATTCATCTAGTAATTTAGGTCCAATCTTTTCCATAGATTGATTAGCTTTTTCAAATACAGGTTGGAATGAATCATAAAATTCATTTAATTCATTTAGCTTAGTTTCTTCACCTTTAGCAATTTGGTCAAGCTTAGATTCCATATTTGCTGTATATTTAACATTAATAATTGAATCAAAATAATTATCTAATGTATCACTAGTTAAAATACCTTGTTCAGTAGGTACTAGTCTCTTCTTATCTAATTCAACATAAGCTCTTTCCTTTAAAGTTTGTAAAGTTTGAGCATAGGTAGAAGGTCTACCAATACCTAAATCTTCCATATCTTTAATTAGAGTAGCTTCTGTATATCTACTCTTTGGTTTAGTCATAAGTTCATCAAGAACAATATCAAATCCATTTAAAGTATCATTTAAATGTAATTCAGGTAATTTCTTTAATTCGCTTCTAGTTAAATAAACATCAGCTTTATCATAACCATCAAATACATTAGTTGTATAATTTAAACGCCATACAGTTTCATTATTCTTAAATTCAATAGATAATCTATTATCAATAGCTTTACTCATAAGCGAGCAAATAGTTCTAACATAAATTAATTGATATAATTTATATTCATCACTAGTTAAATAATTTTTAATAGATTCAGGAGTTCTTGTAATATCAGTTACACGAATAGCTTCATGTGCATCTTGAGCAAGCTTTTGTTCTTTAGTATGCATTCCACCAACATAATTTGCGCCATAAGTACTACTAATGAAATTCTTTGCTTGAGCTACAAAGCTATCAGCAAGTCTTGTAGAGTCAGTACGCATATAAGTAATTAAACCTGTTGTTTGACTACCAATATTTTTACCTTCATACAAGCTTTGAGCAACTCTCATAGTCTTACTAGCTAAGAAATTTAATTTGTTAGAAGCATCTTGTTGCATTGTACTAGTTGTATAAGCAGGCTTACTAACACGTTCAATCTTTTTATTAGTAATATCACTAACAATAAAATCTTTACCTAAGCTATTTAAAATTTCTTCTGCTAATGCTTTTTCAACAATTCTATCCTTAGAACCTTTATAAGATATAAAGTCTAATGTTAAATCATCACGTTTAGCATGAAGTTCAAAATACGGAGTAGAAACGAAATCTTTAATTTCTTTTTCAAGATCACATATTAACTTTAAAGCTACAGATTGAACACGACCAGCAGATTTAGATTTAATACGAGCTTGTAAAAGCTTTGATAAACGAAATCCAATGATTCTGTCAATCATTCTACGAGTTTCTTGGCTATCAACCATTTGCATATCAATTTTTCTCTCTTTATTAAATGCATCAGTTACTGCTTCACGAGTGATTTCATGAAACTCAATACGTGAATAATCTTCGTCAGATAGTCCTAATACTTCTTTTAAATGATATGAAATAGCTTCACCTTCACGGTCAGGGTCGGTAGCAAGATATACATGCTTACCCTTACAAAGCTTCTTAAGTTCATTTATTAATTTTGTTTTACCTGTAATAACCTTATAAGTTGGTTTAAAATCATTTTCGATATCAATTCCAAGACCATCCTTACCACTAGTAGCAAGATCTCTAACATGACCTACTGAGGCTACAACCTTGAAATCATCACCAACATAACTTGATATAGTATGAGATTTTGATGGAGATTCTACAATAATTACATTTTCCATAAAAATTTCCTCCAAACACTTAAAATTCATATAAATATTAAAACAAATGTCAAAATATGTCAAACCTAAATTTTGATTTTTTTATCCTATATTATATATAATATAAATTTTTTTAAAAAATTAAAAAAAGTGGTGAAATCACCACATTTATAAAATCTATTTAGATTCTTCATCATTACTAAATAAATCAAAAGATAATTGTTTTTGATAAAATTTAGCAACAGGTGCAAAGCTCTTTCTATGAATTTCACATGGGCCATACTTCTCTAAAGCTTGAAGATGTTCCTTTGTACAATATCCTTTATGGCGTGCAAATCCATAATTAGGATATTTATGATCCATATTAACCATATAATGGTCACGAGTAACTTTAGCAACAATACTAGCAGCACCAATTGATGCACTTAAAGCATCTCCATGTATTATTGAAGTATGTTCAATATCAAGTTCAGCTAAAGGCATAGCATCAATTAATACATGATCTGGCTTAATATTTAGCTTTGAAACTGCTTCAATCATACCCTTTTTAGTAGCTTCATAAATATTTACTCTATCAATTTCTTCTTCATATATAAAAGATACACCAACTGCTAATGCTTCTTTCATAATAATCTTATATAATTCTTCTCTTTTCTTTTCAGAAAGTTTCTTAGAATCATTAAGTCCTTTAATACGAAGTCCTTGAGGTAAAATTACTGCAGCAACAACTTCTGGTCCAGCAAGAGGACCACGTCCTACTTCATCTACACCAGCTACATATTTATATCCTCTATCTTCTAAAGCCTCTTCATATTGATATAAATTAATTTGATTCTTCAAAAGTAATCGCTCCTAATCTATTTGATCTAACATCGTTTAAAACATAAACAATAGTACGGTCGTAGTCAATTTTAGCTCCTTTTTGAATGAAGCCTCTCTTTTTTGCAATATCTTCTAGTAAATGAATACCATCATCAGTATCATTAATTTCATCTAATTTATAACGTTCAATTAAACGATTTGGATATTTGTGTGCAATATAAAGTAATGAATAAACACATACCTTATAAATATCAATAATCTCATCCTTAATACCTTGGCATACAGAAAGCTTAATACCTACTTCTTCACTTTCAAACTTAGGCCATAAAATACCTGGAGTATCTAGAATTTGTAAATCTTCATTAACTTTAAACCAAGATAAATGCTTAGTAACACCTGGTTTATCACCTACAACAGAAACCTTTTTACCAGTCATCTTATTAATAAATGTTGATTTACCAACATTAGGGATACCAACAACAGCACTACGAATAGTTTTATTAACTAGACCCTTAGCTCTTAATTTATCTAATTTTTCTTTTAAAATTGTTTTGATAAGTGGAACAATTTTATTTAAATTATATCCTGTGATACAGTCAATATCTAAGGCATATGTATTATCCTTAGTTAAAGATTTAATCCATTTTTCTGTTTCTTTTTTATCTGCAAGTGTAGCCTTATTTAAAAGAATTAAACGATATTTATCTTTAATTAAGGTGTCAATTACAGGATTCTTACTAGAATATGGAATTCTAGCATCTCTAAGTTCTATAACAATGTCAACAAGTGGTAAGAATTCTTTTAATTCTCTTTCCGCTTTTGCCATATGTCCTGGATACCATTGGAATTGAGGCATTTTTGCTTACTCCTTTATTTCTTGAATTGATTTAGTTATTTTTCCAAAATTAGCATTTTTCGAAAAATAACGGAAAACAGCTTTACCTAAAATGTCGCTATTTTTAATTAATCCAATATATCTTGAGTCAATAGAGTTTCCTCTATTATCTCCAAGTACTACTGAACAACCATCAGGTACAACAATTGTATTATTTTCCATAAAGCATTCATCTAAAAAGATAGCTGTTCCCATCTTTTTAAATTGAGTTATTGTAACCCTAGTTGCAACAGGAGTTTCTGAATCATTTAAATATACATCGCCTATTAAGCCTTCAAACGAGTTACCTTCATATTTTAGCACATCTCCACTAGTTGCAACAATTCTTTTTATATAAAATTCCTCAGGAACTGCATTATTTGGATATTTTTCAAGTTCATTTTTATATTTGTAGTTCTCATTAATATCAATAACTACAATATCATCACGTTC
>JAEELC010000168.1 GCA_016288675.1 Acholeplasmatales bacterium
CAGCAAGCTTCTTATCTTCCTTATTTTCAATCTTAACAAGAGCGTCAAATTCATCACTAGTTAATGAGATACCATCTGAATATAATTGGTCAAGCTTTTCTTGCTTCTTAGTAATAAAAGTATCATTGATATTAATTTCAAAATAATTATCAAGACTAGATACACCATATGTATCGATAATAAATGCTTCTCTAATATCATCAAAATATTTCTTATGGTTATTTTTATATTCATCGCTTTCAGTATCTTCCATACCTGATACAACCTTATCAAAATATGAAGAAACAATGGCCTTTTCAATTTGGTCATTTAATTCGCTAGTACCATCCCATGCAAGATTTTCGAATAGTTCATAATTAGTAACTTTGTAATCACCAATTTGGCTATAAATACCATTACGATTAATAGAACTATATACATCACTTGATTTTTTGCATGATGCAACAGTAGCGACTAAAAGGATTGATGTAAGACCTAGTCCTGTAGTTTTAATTATATTTCTTTTCTTATTATAGACTTTACCCATTTTAAGTCTCCTTTATTCCGTTTTTTGTTTAAACTATAGCAAATATAATGATATCATTTTATAAGTCAAATTGCAATAATACGAACATTAAAGAAATATAAAAAAAAATAAGAAATTACATATAAATTAAAGTAATTTCTTATTATATTTATAATTCTAATTATGTTTATAGAATCGAGTTTTTTCAAGAACTCCAATTGCTTCAGTAAACTCGCCTTCTTTTGTAGCATCTAATTGTTCACCTAAAACACGTAACTTTGAATCTAAAGTATCAATATACCATAATACTAATGCTTCCGCAGTTTGAGGTCTCTTACAAGCTCCAAAATTAGGTTGACCATGATGGCTTATTACCATATGTTCAAGAAGTAATACTTCTTGGCTCTTTTCCACACCAAGCTTAATAGCTTCTTGATGAATAAATTCTGCACCAATAACTAAGTGACCTAATAATTGTCCTTCAAGAGCGTACTCAGTATTTTCAATACCAGAGAATTCAATAATTTTACCTAAATCATGTAAGATACATCCAGCATATAAATAATCTTTATTTAAATAAGAATAATTTTCAATAAAACTATCACATTGCTTAAGCATACCAAGTGTATGATATGCAAGTCCACCAACATAAGCATGGTGAAGACGACTTGCAGCAGGATATAAATAAAATTTATTTTTATTTTCATTAATTAAATTATTAGTAATATCAAATAAAATCTTATTATCAATCTTATTGATATATGAAGTAATTTCATCAACTAAAACATCTCTTGAAATTGGATTTCTATTATCAAATGAACGATATACCTTATCAACTGTCTCAAGAACAGTTAAATCTACAAGACTAGTAGCATTAACTAAAAAAGCTACATTACGTTCCGAATTTGCTTGCTTAGCAATTTCAAGTTTATAGATACGACCTTGAACTAAAGCTAGGTCTTGATTAGTTTTTACATTCATAATTGTTGAATCAGCAAGTTCAACAGTTGCATTATACATACTATCGCTAGTGTTTACACCCTTAATACGAGCATAAATAATTTGTTTAACTACATCAGACATGTATTCCACCTCGCTTGTCTTATTATATCAAATTTATATTTTTTATAAAACTTATTTTTTTAACTTTTCTAAAATAGCATTTCTTTCATTTTTAACTTGTTTATCAAGAACTAAATTTAATGCGTGATTCAGTTTTTCTTTAATAAGAGGTCCTTTATAACCTAATTCAATTATATCATTAGGATTAATAGCTAACTCTTTTAAATCTTTAATAACTAAATTATTCTTACGGCTAACTACATCAACAACATAATCCTTATTTAATAAATATTTAATATCATTAGCCTTTTCTAATGTGGATAATTCATTATTAAATATATTTAAATTATTTAATGGTAAATCAACTAATTTAATAATATTATCAATTTCTTTACTTTCTTTATTAGATAATTTATATCTATTTGTTTTACCTTCTAAATAAAAGCTTAAAGCTAAATATTCTATAAAATCTACTTTATGGTGATATTTAAGAAGAATATTAGTACTTTCTTTTAAGCTTGGTAAATGTAATATAGATTTACTAGAAGACATATATTTTAATCCTTTTAATAAATATTTAGTATTAAACATTTTTAAAAGTTCTCTATATATTCTTTCACCAGATACATTTTCTAAATAGATAGAAGCCTCATCTATTCCTTTTAAAGTTATAGAATCTATATCAAAATTAAGCTTAGCGCTAAAATAAAATGCACGCATAATGCGTAATGCATCTTCAACAAAGCGCTTTGAACTATCTCCTACAGCTCTTATAATTTTATTTTCAATATCTTTTCTTCCATCATATTTATCAATAATATTAAAAGCTTCATCACAAGCTAAGGCGTTAATTGTAAAATCACGTCTAGCTAAATCTTCTTCTAATGTTTTAGCTATTCTTACATCAGGATGTCTATGATCTCCATAAAATAAATCTGTTCTGAATGTTGTAACTTCAAATTTATAATCATTATAAATAATTGTTACTCCTTCAAATTTTTCTCCTGTAGGTATAACCTTATCAAAAATCTTTTGAAGATCATCTTTTGTAGCATTTGTTGTAATATCGATATCGTTATTATCAATCCCCATTATATAATCTCTTACAAATCCACCTACAAAATAAGCTAGAAATCCATTTTCTTTAATTTTTTTTAATACTATTTTTGCGCTATCTAATTCATTCATATCTTCACCAAAAAATAAAAGAGGGCCTTGCCCTCTTTAATTAATCCTTTAGCATAATACCAAGACCAATTGCTTGAGGTCCTACATGGCATCCTACAACTGGAGAACATGGTCTCTCATCGAGATTTTCAAGTCCTAATGATTCTTTTAATACATTAACAAAGAAATCCTTTAATTCAGTACCAGTGTATACAATATAAGCATAATAATTATGTCCATTAGTATATTCTTTAAAGTAATCACATAAAGTTTCTAATGCTTTCTTAGTTGTACGAATCTTCTCAATCGCTTGAATAGTACCATCTGGTTCTACTTCAAGTAATGGCTTAATCTTTAATAGCTTACCTAATAAACCGGCAGCTCCTGATAAACGTCCGTTCTTTACTAAGCATTCAAGACTATCTACAGCAAAGAATATTCTTACATTCTTTTGTAAGAAATCAAGACGAGCAAGGATATCTTCAGTTGAAGCTCCTTCTTTAATCATACGGCTAGCTTCAAGTGCAAAGAATCCTTCGTTAAAGCATACTGTCTTTGTATCAAATGGAATAATCTTTATTCTATCTTCTAGCATTTCAGCAGCTTGGCTAATACCATTAAATGTACCTGATAGCTTAGAAGAGATTGTTGTAACAATACATTCCTCATAACCTTCATCAGCAAGTCCTTCAAAGAATTCAATTAATTCTCCTAAAGATGGTTGACTTGTACGAGGAACTAGATGTGGATCTTCATTCATTTTCTTAAAAAATTCATCGGCCTTTATTTCAGTACCGTCATCTTTAAAGTTGTGGTCACCCATATCAATCTTTATACGGATTGTACGGATATCATATTCGTGCTCATAATAATCTAAGCAGCTTGTTGATGTTGTTGCGACTATTCGTTTCATAGAATCACTCTTTTTATAATTTCTTTTATTTTATCATTTATTTATATTTTTATCAATATTTAGTCAATTTGTAAAGGGTTAGACCTAAATATCTATACAAAATTTTAAAATTGTAAGGCTTTTATATGTTATAATTAGTCAGGTGATGATAATGCTAAGTATTAAAGAAGAGTATGAAAATGAAATTGAAATTTTAAAAAGTAGATTCATATGCCATTTATACCCTGTTAAAAATATAATTGAAGTTAATAATATTCTTTCTAAAGTTAGAAAGAAATACAATGATGCTACTCATAACTGTTATGCTTATGTAATTGGAGATATGAAGCAATTACAAAAGTGTTCTGATGATGGAGAACCACAAAAAACAGCTGGAGCTCCTATGCTAAATGCCCTTTTAATGAATGATTTAACAAATGTACTAGCTGTTGTAACACGTTATTTTGGAGGAACTCTTCTTGGAGCCGGTGGTCTTACTCGTGCATATTCTAATAGTGTTGTTGAATGTATCAACAAAGCTAATCTATATGAATTATGTCTTATGACTCGCTTTGTTATATCTATTGATTATACTCAATATAGCTTGCTTGAAGATGAGCTTAGAAATCACGATATAATAAATGAAGTATTCGGTTATTCTATTGCTATCACATTTGGAATCAAACAAGATGAAATATCACATTTTAAAAATGTTTTTACAAGTATTACTAGAGGACATGGTATTCTTAAAGAAGATAATACATATTTAGGCTTAAAGCCAAGAAAATAGTAAAAAAATCTTATCCGCATGGATAAGATTTTTTTATTATAAGTCACCAAGATGAGCCTTTTTAAGGTTCTTTGCAAGATCCTTTTCTTGAGTTGTGAAATCAACTTCAGCCTTACGGTTTTGTTCAAGTTGGTCCTTAATAATTTTTTCAAGATTAGCGTTAACGTTATCCTTGTCACGTCCGATGAATGCGTCTTGTGCAATTACAGTTACTTTTTCATCTTTAAATTCAAGGATACCATTGCTAACTGCTACAAATACTGTTTGTTTACCTAGTACAAGCTTTAAATAACCTTTACCGATAACTGAAACTGTTGGAATGTGATTCTTTAGAATAGCAAATTCACCATTTTCATTTTTACAAACAATATAATCAATCTCATCATTTAATAATTGTCCTTGGTGTGTTGAAACTATAATATTCATTACTTAGCTTGTTCTAATATTCTCTTAGCTTTAGCACGTGCGTCATCAATAGTACCAACAAGACGGAATGCTTCTTCTGGCATATCGTC
>JAEELC010000020.1 GCA_016288675.1 Acholeplasmatales bacterium
AGCTTCCACACTTTTTTCTTTAAGGTTATTCTTTTGTTCGTATTTGTTTAAATATGAAAGAAGAGTATTCATGGTAGTAGATTTACCAGCATTAGTATAACCAACTAAAGAGACTGTCTTCATTAGGTTATTTTCACGTTTTTTGATATCATTTTTTTTACGTTTAATAACCTCATCTAGCTTACGTTCGGTTTGTAATATTTGATTTTGTAATGCTCTACGATCAAGCTCTAATTGAGTTTCACCGCTACCTTTGCTGCCAATACCTCCTCCTTGTCTATCAAATCCTTCATGGAATGTTTGAATACGAGGAAGTAGGTAACGTAAATTAGCAAGCTTTATTTCTAAACGAGCTTCAGGAGTTTGAGCACGAGCTCTAAAGATATCAAGTATCACATATGCTCTATCTAATACAGATGAAGATAAATAACTATCTAGATTAAACATTTGGGCAGGACTTAGCTCATCATCAAAAACAATGTAGTCTGGTTCATAAACAGCTTCCATCATTTTTAATTCTTCAAGCTTACCTTGTCCTATATATGTTTTATTATTAAATTTATCTAATTTTTGAGTTAAACGTGCACATTCACTAATATCTAAAGTTTCTAATAAGGCATTTAGTTCATCTAAACTTTTATTAGCTTCTTCAATATTATTTGATGCACAAACAATAATAGCTTTTTTCATTAATATCACCAACTTGCATATTATAACAATTATACAATAAAATGTATAGTTTTTGACTTTATAATGTCGTAACTTGTCTTTTTTTCATCATAAATATTTGATATAATAAATTATAAAGTGGGTGATTTATATGATTCTTACAATTCAAGAATTTTTCCAACAATATTGGAAATGGTTTTTAGAAGCTTATCTAATCATATTTGTAGTCATTATTCCTTTAAGATTCATCTTAAAGAATAAAAGAACAGTATTCATTGGATTAGTTTATGCAATCATATTAGGTATATTGTTTTTAGCGAGATATTTAGAGCTTAAAGTTGTTTATAATATATATTATTATTTGATGCTTGTTTATCCAGTTGGTGCATTTGTTTTCTTTTCTTCAGATATAAAGAAGGGTTATGAAGCAATGCATAATAAGAATAAAAAAATAACATTATTATCAAGTTCTATTAAAACTAAGAATGAGGTTGCTGATGCCTGCATGTATCTTTCAAAAAAACGTATAGGTGCATTAATTACTATTGAAAAGCATAATTCGTTAGATCAATTTGCTAGTAAAGCTATTAAAATTGACTCAGAAGTATCAAAAGAATTAATTATTAATATTTTTACTCCATATACACCACTTCATGATGGTGCTGTAATTATTCGTGGAAATAGAATTAGATGTGCTGGTGCATATTATAATTTAACGGATAATCAAGATGATATTGATAAAACTACAGGTTCTCGTCATAGAGCTGCATTAGGTATTTCAGAAGTAACAGACTCTCTTACTATCTGTGTATCAGAAGAAACAGGTGATATTAGCCTTGCAACTGAAGGTTTAATGATTGAGGCTAATGATAAAAACAAGTTACTTGAATATCTTGATTTATTCTTACAATAAAGAGGTGTTTAATAATGAAGATTTTAGGTTATATATTCGCATTCATATTAAATCCTTTTGGCATGTTGTTTGAAACAGATATTAAGAGTACATCTGTTTCAAAGCATAAATGGCTAGAAATATTATTATTAGTAATAATATCAATTGCTGCTGCAGCAAGTATTGTCTATGTATCACATAGATTTATGGAAAGGAAGCCACTATAATGAATACTTTATTATATCCATTATCAGTAGTGCTATTAAGTATATTTCTTATCCTATGTCTAGTAAGAGAAAGTCTTGAAAAAGGACGCTTATTAAAATTAAGATTAGGTGTAGCTTGTTTAATTACATTTAGCTTAGTTGTTATATTAGTTATATATAAGTATTTAGTTCTTGAAATAATGGAATTATATGTATTACCTACATATATTGTTATTATTGGTATTCTTTTATTAAATTCTATTTATATATCTATTAAAGAATATAAGATAAGAGAAGTTTATTATTCTTGTGTAACTGAACAAAATTATTTTTGTTATTTAAATAAATCTGATAAGATTCGTAATATTTCATACGCTTTCGCATCTTTATTTAATGCTACACCAGGACAACTTAAAAATAATAGATTTTTAGATTGCTTACAAGCACGTTATTCTAATTTAATAATTAATGAAAATAAATATAATTCATCTAATATTAGTCATGTCTTTGACGCAATAAAGACTAGCAAGTCTGATTTAAAGCTTGTAATTAGATGTCTTGATTTACAAGGTAATGATTTAGAAATTTGTTTAATTGATAGACCTATTATTAATAATAACAAATTTGTTGGTCATGTATTGTTTGGTAAAACACTTGATTCTAAAACTTTAGATAACCAAGAAGAAGAGTTAAATTCTAAAAATATTAAATTAGAAATGAATAAATTACGTATTACTACAATTTTACAAAATAGTAATGATTCTATTTATTTCTATAATTTAGATAATAATTCTGTATGGGCTAATAATCATTTGGTAGACACTATTGGCTTATCAGGTAATGCTATAAGCTATGAAGAATTAAAAAGACGGATTCATCCTGATGATTTAGTGTTCTACAATAACACTATTGAAGCTTTAAATAAAGAAAATTCTACATATGATGTCAAATATAGAATTAGAGATAAATATGATTATACATATGTCCATGAAAGAGGACAAAAGGTATATGGCCCACAAACAGAAATTATCGGTATTATTTTAACTGATAAAAAAACTAGTTTAAATAAGAGTGGTAATCCTGTCCTTGATTCATTACGTTCTGAAGAGGAATTAAAAACAGCATTAAATACATTATCTTCACGTGCAGTAGAACTTGTATGCTTAAGATTTGAAGATATTAGAATAATAAATGAAAAATATGGCAGACAAACTGGCGATCAAATCATGGCTGACTATATTAATCTTATTTCTAAATATTTTGTAAATGATAATTTATTCTTTAGAACAGGTGGTCTAGAATTCTTCTTTATCATGACTGATTATAAGAAGATGGAACGCTTGAAAGCGGAATTAGAGAAGGGTGTTATTACTAAAGCTCCTAGTAAGTATGGTGAAAATAATATAACTATACATACGACAATGGGTATTATTGCTAATACAATTGTTAAGGATAGTAATAAGCTAATTAGCTTTGCACGTCAAAGTAATAGTTTTGTTCATAATGAAAACTATACAAAAGACTATAATTATTATGAATAAGAAAGAACTTAGAAAATTTGCATTAGCTAAGAGAAAAGAATTAACCTATAACAAGGATGAGTTAATTAAAGATATATTAAAGGTAATAAACGGCAAGAATATTGCCGTTTATTATCCTATGAAAGATGAAATTGATTTATTAGCTTTAAAAGAATATGGATTTAATTTATTATTTCCACGAGTAAATGGAAATGATATGGACTTCTATAAAGATGTAACATTATTTAAAAAATCAAATTTTAATGTTTTAGAGCCAATAAATGGTACTAAAGTATCAAAAGATGAAATTGATTTTATGCTTGTGCCTGCACTTGTTATAAATAAAGATTTATATAGAATTGGTTATGGCAAGGGATATTATGATAGATATATTAAAGATAGAAACTATAAAGCCTATGGTGTATGCTATGAAAAATTATATTTAGATTTTATCCCGGAAGAACATGATCAAAAATTAGATGGAGTTATTATATGCAAACAGTAATTTTACTAATGGCGGGACGTGGTACACGTACTGGATTAAAAGAAAATAAAATGATGTATAAAATTAATAACAAGCCAATGTATCAATATGTGCTTGATACATTTAAATCTTTTAATATGCCTATAATCCTTGTTGTTGGTAAATCTGATTATGATTATGTTAGACATAATGTATCTGAAAATATTACTGTAGTACTAGGCGGAGAGACACGAAATGAATCAGTATTAAATGCACTTGAGCATGTTAAAACAGATCGTGTTATGATTCATGATGCTGCTCGTGTACTTGTTAGTAAAGATATTATACAAGCTTGTATTAATAATAATGCTGATGCATATTATGTTGCTGTTCCTTTGAAAGATACTATTAGGGATAAAAAGTCACAAAAGACTTTAGATAGAAGCTTATATTATTCTGTTCAAACACCACAAGGTGGTAAAACTGATTTGTTCAAGCAATATGAAAAATATTCTACTACTGATGATATTTCATCATTTGACAACACTAATGTTAAAATAGATGTTATTATAGGTAGTGATTATAATTTTAAGGTTACTACTGAATTTGATATTAAAATGGTAGAAAACTTACTTAAGGAGGATTAATATGATTCGTATTGGTAATGCGTATGATACACATAGATTGGTAGAAAACAGAGATTTAATTCTAGGTGGAGTTAAGGTTGATTATAGACTTGGATTACTAGGACATAGTGATGCTGATGTAGTATTACATGCTATTGCTAATGCTTTCTTAGGAAGTTTAGCTTTAGGAGATTTAGGTACATTCTTCCCTGATACAGCCTCAGAAACTCTTAATATGGACAGCAAGGAAATATTACGTCAATGCTATAAGAAGGTTACTGATAAGGGATATAAATTAGTAAATATGGATGTAATGATTTTTTCCCAAGAAGTTAAAATTAATCCAATTAGAGAAGAGATAAGAAAAAATGTAGCTGCAATTTTAAATTGCTCACTAAATCAAGTTTCAATTAAAGCTACTACAGGAGAACATATTGGTTATATTGGTAGAAATGAAGGAATCTCTTGTGAAGCAACTCTTTTAATTAGTAATGATTAAATAATTGTGGTATACTTTAAGCAGGTGATTCTATGGTAGTTAAAACAACTAAAGGATGTTATGAAATCCTAAAAAATGTAAGAAACGCTTTTGTACAAGAAGCTTTTGAACAATATTATATTGAAGAAATATTTGATTCTTATCCATATGTTGTAATTGATTTTGCAGATGAAAAACCACGTGTTAAAGGATTTGATGATAAGCCTACTTCGCCATCTTATTTCCATTACATAATGGATTATTTGCAAGAATCTTGTAATTTTCTTGCACCATATGCTATTTTGCGTCGTATTGATGAGGAATATTATAATCAGCATAAAGCAGATAAAGAAAATGAATCAATTACTAAAGAATTTGCAACAATACCATCTATGGCTAAAGAAAACTTTGATAAAGATTCGTTAATTCTTGAACAAAGTAGTCCAAGCAAAGTAAATGTTAAATTTGACCCAATGAAGTATAATTCAATAGGCCTTTATGATTTACCTATGGATATTGTTAGCGAAATTGAGAAAGATAGAGCTCAGGAAAGCCGTATGAATAGAAATAAAAGGGCAAAAAAAACTGGAAACTTCAATGGAAATAAAACAAAAGTATTCCAGCATACAAATGCTAGTTAGGATGTGGTTCTATGGAAAACAATATGAGTTTTGATGATCAAGTATATGCAATTAATGAAATTTTAGATAAGATGCGCCCGTATATGAATGCTGAAGGTGGAGATCTTCAATATGTAGATTTCAAGGACGGTATTGTATATATTAAAGTTATTGGCGCTTGTGCTGATTGTGGCATGATAGATTTAGATATATCAGAAGGTATAGAAGCAATGCTAATTGATTCTGTTCCTGGTGTAATTGGTGTGGAGCAAGTTAAGTAATATGGAGTTAGCTATTAGTAGAGCAACAGGTCCAAAGGTAGTATGTATTGTTATATCATCTTTACTTGCGATGCTTGTTGCACAAATTTGGAAAGTTATATATCATTCGGTTAAGCAAAAACGTTTTGCTTGGCGTTATTTTTTCACAACAGGTGGAATGCCTAGTTCGCATTCATCAACAATGGTTAGTATGGTAACAACTCTTGCTATATTGCAATTACGCTATGAAGGTGGAGTTGGATATGAATTTGCTATAGCTGTAGCATTTACTATTGTTGTTATTTATGACGCAATGGGTATTCGTTATCAAGCTGGTAAGCATGCTGACATGCTTAATAAGTTATTAAAAACTGAACCTGAAAATGTAAGAGAAGAAGTAGGTTTTGATGAAAACAACGAACTTAAGGTTTCTTTAGGACATAAGCCATTAGAAGTTGCTATTGGTATTACACTTGGCGTTATAGTAGGTATTCTATGTGGAATTATGTATATTTTAATCATTAATGTTTAAAAAAAGAGGTATATATGAAAAACTTTAGTTTTGAAATTGATAATATCAAGAAGTTCTTAAATGAAGAAGAACTAAATAGTGAGTCACAATTAGTCTTAAACTCATTTGACACATTAATGAGTCAAAAGGGTGAAGGTAATGATTTTTTAGGTTGGTTAAATCTTCCTGTTGATTATGACAAGTCAGAATTTGACCGCATTAAGAAAGCAGCAGCACGTATTAGATCTAATTCTAATGTGCTTTTATCTGTAGGTATTGGTGGTTCTTATCTTGGAGCTAAATGCTGTGTTGAATTATTTAAGAAGTATTTCGGTAATTCTGATTTAGAAGTTATTTTTGTAGGTAACCAAATATCTTCAACATACTTACATGAATTACTTGCTTATTTAAAGGATAAGGAATATTCAATTAATGTTATTTCAAAAAGTGGTACTACAACAGAGCCTGCTATTGCATTCCGTGTATTAAAGGCAGCACTTGAAGAAAAATATGGTAAGGAAGAAGCTAAAAATCGTATTTATGCAACAACTGATAAAGCTCGTGGAGCTTTAAAAACTTTATCAGATGCTGAAGGATATGAAACATTTGTAGTTCCTGATAATGTTGGTGGTAGATTCTCAGTTCTAACAGCAGTTGGTTTACTACCTATTGCTTGTGCGGAAATTGATATTGATGCAATTATGAAGGGTGCACAAGATGCAAGAAGCATTTATCAAGTAAGAGATACTAACAATGATGCTGTTAAGTATGCAGCAATTCGTAATGCTTTATATAATAAAGGATACGATGTTGAATTACTTGTTAATTATGAACCACGTTTAACATATTTTGCTGAATGGTGGAAACAATTGTTTGGTGAATCAGAAGGTAAAGACCACAAAGGTATTTATCCTTCAAGTGTTTCATTCTCAACTGACCTACATTCATTAGGCCAAATGATTCAAGATGGTAAGAGACATTTCTTTGAAACTGTTATCAATGTTGAGACTCCTGAATTTGATTTAAATATACCTTTTGATGAAGATAATCTTGATGGATTAAATTATTTAACAGGTCATACTATGGATTATGTTAATAAACAAGCTATGGAAGGTACTACAATTGCTCATACTAATGGTGGTACTCCAAATATGCGTATTAATTTATCTGAAGTTTCTCCATATAACTTTGGTTATATTGTATATTTCTTTGAATTTGCATGTGCACTAAGTGCTTATACACTTAAAGTTAATCCATTTAATCAACCTGGTGTAGAAGAATATAAGAAAAATATGTTCGCTTTACTTAATAAACCAGGCTATGAAGAACTAAGAAAAGAATTATTAGCTAAGAAATAAAAAACACTCGATTTTCGAGTGTTTTTTTATTTGCAGCATGTTTTTCTTTGTTTAAAAAAGAGAAAAAGTTAAAAAACTCAAAAAAGTCGTGTGAAATTTATGTGAAAAACTCAATGTTGAAATTTTTAAATAGATAAAAATGCTAAAAAGTCAAAAAAATAATTAAATAATAATTAAGAAAACGCTTTTATAATATTTTAAGTAATGATATAATAGTCTTGTAGTAAAGTTTTTTTAGTACAGAAAACAGAAATGAGGATAATTTTATGAAAAAATTAGTTAATGTATCAAGCACATATTCGGTATTTGGAAATTTAAGTCAATTAATTTCTAAGATTGATGCCGTAAAGGAATTGTTAAAAGATTATGATGTTCGCGAAGGTCAAGAACAATTACCAAATGGTTTACCTTCAAAAACATTTGCATTCCATAAAGAAAATCATGCAGTAGTTGTTAGAAGCTACCGTTTAGATATCCAATTTGGATATTTAGATGATTCTAAGTCTGAAGATTTCTTAGTATTTGCAGAAGAAATGGCAGAAAAACTAGGTCAAATCACAGATGTTAAGTTTAATCGTGTTTCTTATAGCGATGTAAACTTTGCTGAACGTGATGAAGAAGCTTTTAAGAATTTCGCTGATATTTTCAATGCGAACAATGTATTTGGAACACCAGCTGCAGAATTCCAAACTCGTATTAATAATATTGTTAATATTGAAAACGAATCTACTAATGCTGTAATTCTAATGCAAGATGGTTTTGTAACTAAGCGTACTCCAAATCCAACTGAACCAAGAGAAGCTGTTATTTTCATTAATAACGATATTAATACTCTTGCTCAAAATGTTGAAGCTAGATTTACATTCCAAGAGACACTTAAGTTATTACAAGACTTTGTTATGTTAGGTAAAGAAAGAGTAAACACTATTGCTTCAAAATTCTAATTACTCTTCTTTAGATAAAAAAATTTTTTAGGAGGAAAAAAATATGGAAAAGAATGTTAAAGGTCCTTTAACTCAAGAAGAACTAGTTCTTACAAATAAATATTGGAATGCTGCCAATTATTTAGCAGCTGCTCAACTATATCTTCTTGATAATCCACTTCTTGAACGTCCACTTGTACCAAGTGACATCAAGAAGAAAATCGTTGGTCACTGGGGTACTGTACCTGGTCAAAACTTTATTTATGTTCATTTAAATAGAATTATTAAGAAGTATGATCAAAGTATTGTCCTAATCTCAGGTCCAGGTCATGGTGGTAATTTCTTCGTTGCTAATGCATATCTAGAAAGTACTTATAGTGAAGTTTATCCAAACATTTCAGAGGATAAAGAAGGTTTACAAAAATTATTTAAGCAATTCAGCTTCCCAGGTGGTATCTCTTCACACGTAGCACCTGAAACTCCAGGTTCAATCCATGAAGGTGGTGAACTTGGTTATTCTCTAGCACACTCATTTGGTGCTGTTTTAGATAATCCAGATTTAATCACTGCTTGCGTTGTTGGTGATGGTGAAGCAGAAACTGGTCCTCTTGCAACAAGCTGGCAAGGTTACAAGTTTATTAACCCTAAGACTGATGGCGCAGTATTACCAATTTTACACTTAAATGGTTATAAGATTGCTAACCCAACTATTTTATCACGTATGCCACATAAGAATCTTGAATGGTATTTCCGTGGTTTAGGTTATGAACCAATTTTTGTTGAAGGTTCAGAACCAATGGAAATGCATCAAAAGATGGCTGCTGCATTAGAAAAAGCATACAAGATGATTAAAAAGAATCAACGTGATGCTCGTGTTAAGAATGATTTATCGTTAAAAGTTTGGCCAATGATTATTTTAAGAAGCCCTAAGGGTTGGACAGGACCAAAGTTTGTTGATGGTAAGCAAGTTGAAGGCTATTGGAGAGCTCACCAAGTTCCAATTGATATGTCAAAGCCAGAACATCTAGGATTATTAGAAGAATGGCTAAGAAGCTATCATCCAGAAGAATTATTCACTAAAGAAGGTAAGCTTCGCCCAGAATTAAAGGCTTTATGCCCAAGATTTGACCATAGAATTAGTGCTAACCCACATACAAATGGTGGTAAGCTATTAAAGGATTTACGTCTTCCTGATTTCAGAAAGTATGCATTCGATATTAAGGGTCATGGTGCTGTTGATAGCCAAGACATGACAAATCTAGGTGAATATATTCGTGACGTTGTTAAATTAAATCCAGAAAACTTCCGTTTCTTCGGTCCAGATGAAACAAATTCAAACCGTTTAGGTGCTGCATTTGAAGTAACTGACCGTATGTGGGAATCTAAGATTTTAGAAAATGACGATCATGTTGCTCCAGAAGGTAGAGTAATGGACTCAATGCTATCTGAACATATGTGTGAAGGTATGCTTGAAGGTTACTTACTAACTGGTAGACACGGATTCTTCGCTTCATATGAAGCATTCATGCGTATTGTAGATTCAATGGTTTCACAACATGCTAAATGGTTAAAGATTTGCAACCAATTATCATGGCGTGCACCAATTGCTTCATTAAACTTAATTCTAGCTTCAACAGTATGGCAACAAGACCATAACGGATTCACACATCAAGACCCAGGTTTCATTGATCATATGGTATCTAAGAAACCAGACGTTACTCGTATTTATCTTCCACCTGATAGCAATACTTTAATTGCTACTATGGATCATTGCTTACGTACAAAGAACTACATTAATACTATTGTAGCTTCTAAGCATCCAAGACCACAATGGTTAACAATGGAAGAAGCAATTGCTGAATGTAACCAAGGTTTATCAATTTGGCAATGGGCAAGCAACGACCAAGGTAGTGAACCAGATGTAGTAATGGTTGGTTGTGGTGAAACTCCTACTCTAGAAGCTTTAGCTGCAACACAAATCTTACGTGAAAATTTACCAGAAGTTAAGGTTCGTTTCGTTAACGTAATTGACTTATTTAAATTAAAACCATCTGCTGAACATCCTCATGGATTAACTGACATTGAATATGATTCTATCTTTACTAAAGATAAGCCGATTGTCTTTGCATTCCACGGATATCCAACAGTTATTCATGAATTAACATATCGTAGACACAACCGTGATTTACACGTACGTGGTTACCAAGAAGAAGGTAGTATTACTACTCCATTTGATATGCGTGTTCAAAACAAGCTTGATAGATTCCACCTAGTAATTGACGCTTTAAATAATATTAAAGGTCTAGGTGATAAGAAGGCTTATTTACTTCAAAAGATGCGTGATACATTAGTTGCTCATAAGCAATTTATTGATGACCATGGTGAAGACCTTCCAGAAGTTCGTAATTGGAAATGGAATCTTTCTAAATAATAATTAAAAATAATAATATCTCATAACAAATATGTTGTTGTGAGATGTTTTTTTATGTCCGAATAAAATTTGGCTCAAATTATATTTTATTTTTACATAAAGAGATGCAATAATTATCAACAAAATTTAATATTAAGACAATATTATAAAATTTCATTCAAAAATTAAGAAAATAATAAAAAAATATTCTTGCAAATGCTGTCTAATGTTGTATAATATTTTTAAACTAGCAAAAATAGGGAGGTTGGTTTGGTGAAAATTAAAAATGGAATTTATTTATCGACTTTACTTGGATTAACAATATTTGGAATTACAGGATGTTCTAAAAGCGTCGTAAAGGAGAAAAAGAATGACGATTTTCAAGCACTTTGTCAACGATATTTTTTAGACACAGTAGGGGACGATGCATATTATTGGAATGTTATAGCTGAAAATCCTTCTAAATTTGGATATGAGGGAACACTTGAAGCTAAGTGGTATTGCTATGAAACTACAACAGAACAAGATTTAGTTGATGCGAGGAAAGAACTAAATGAATTAATTGATGAATTGGATTCATTTAAAGGTTTAAATTTATCAACAAATGAAAAATATACTTATAGAACTTTAGTTACAAAAGCTAATAATAAATTAAGTTTATATAAGAATGCTAGTTTGAATGATTTATTAATTGGGTTAGATTATATTGATTCTCAAGGGGGTTATGTAGCTTATTTTACTCAAAGCATGCAGGGATATCATATTAATAATTATGATAATGCTTTAGAAGTAATTAGTTATTTATCAAGTACACCTGAAGCTCTTAAGAGCTATCTTACTTATGCGGAAGATAAGAAGAATGCTAACTATCCGCTTATTGATACATCAGTAAACGGTATGATTGATTATTTAGATTCAATTCTAAAAAAAGGGGATAATTTTTATTTAAAAGAGGTTATTAATAAGAAAATTGACGATTGTCAATCAATTTCAGATGGGGATGCAACACAGTTAAAGGCTAATGTAGATAAAGCCTTTAAGGATTCATTTCTAGAAGCCGTTAAGATTTTAAGGGACGGTCTAAAATCTTATGTAGGCGTAACAAACAATAATGGATATTATGGCTATTATGGGGATAAAGGAAAAGAAGCTTACAGAAGAGATTTAGCTGATCGACTTGGTATTGATTATACTAAGGTTGATGATAATTATATGAATAATTATATTAAGACATTAGAGTCTAATATAACTAAGTATTCAAAAAATCTAGCGGGTGCTATTTCTAATGCAAATAGAAATGGCTATTATGGAGAAACTTTATCATATATAGAGGGTGATACTAGTTTAACAGGTATTACTGATGTTAATGATATGATTCCATATCTTAAGACATTTGCTAAAACAATTGTTAAAGATTTATCGGATGATAAAGAAATTGTAATAGATCAAATGGATGAAACTGTACAAGATATTACGACAACAGTTGCTTATTATGCAAAAAGCGCTCTTGATTCAACAGAAAAAGAATTCATTACCTTAAATCCTAAATATTGTAAGGATAATGTTAATGATACATTAGCAACATTATCTCATGAAGGATATCCAGGTCATTTATATTCATATTGCTTGCTTAAAGAACAAGATATGCCAGATTTACAAAAAATTTTATTAAATAATGTAGCATTTGGTGAAGGTTGGGCAGTATATGTTGAAACTCAATTGTTTGATTATATAAAAGCTAATAATGAATCTAAAGCTATAAAATATGCTTGTGATTATTATAAAGCAAGTACTATTTCTAATTTTGCATTATATACTCGTATTGATGCAGGAATTCATTATGAGGGATGGAATATTGGCGATGTTGCAACATATTTAGGAAAATTTGGATATAATTCTTCAGCAGCAGGTAACTTATATAATTCATTAGTTGAAATTCCTACTCAATATGCATCTTATGGATATGGAACAATCAAGTTTGTAGATGCTCATGAGAAAGCTCGTGAAGCTTTAGGAAAGAAATATAATGAATTAGATATGAATGAAGCTATACTAACTCACGGATGGGTAGGATTAGATGATTTAGATGTTTTAACTGATGAATATATTAAATCATATAAGTAAAGATTTTTAGGCAGCTTTATAGCTGTCTTTTTAATAAAATAAATAGTGTATTATAATTGAATGTATACTTGACATTCTATATAGATAAAACTATAATTTAATTAAAAAATGTAAAGTGTGTTTTACATTAATAGAATTGTATTATTGTGCCAAATAGGTAATTTATTTGATATGATATATAGATAATTCTAATTAAAAAAAAGGAAAGAAGATAAAATAAAATGGAAAAGTTAGTTTCAATTATTGTACCAATGTACAATGCATCAAGTAGAATTGAGGTTTGTTTAGAAAGTATATTAAATCAAACTTACAGAAATATTGAAGTTGTTGTTGTAGATGATGGTTCTAAAGATAACTCATATACTTTAGTAAGTCGTTTAGCTCAAAAAGATAAGCGTATTAAGCTTATTAGCCAAGAAAATGGTGGTGTATCTAAGGCACGTAATACTGCATTAGATAACGCTACTGGAGAGTATATTGAATTTGTTGATAGTGATGATACCCTTGAAAAAGATATGGTAGAAACTATGGTTAAGTTATTAGAGGATAATGATTGTGATCTTGCAGAATGCAATAACAGTCATCCATTCTTTAGAACTTTCTTACATGATGAAGTATATGATTTTTCAAAAAAGGAAGATTTCCTTGCTTTCTATCAAGAAATATTTGCTCCACTATTCCCATGGAATAAGATGTGGAGAAGAAAATGTCTTGAAGGTTTAAAGTTTGATGAAAATATTCATTTCTCAGAAGATGAATTATTTAACTCTGGTACTTATAAGAGTGTTAGAAGAGCTGTTACAACATCTCGTACATTATATAATTATTACATTGACCCACTTGGAAGTGGTGTAATTATGAATATGGTACGTGCTGGTGTTCTTGATTCTGAAAAGACATTCTTCTTTATGGGATTATTATGCTTACCAACACGTTTAGAATATTTTAAGCAAGCAGTTGAACAAAAATCATTAGATTTTACAGATCCTACTGATTTAGCATATATTAGAGTATTTGATTATGTTATGCTTGAATGGTTTGCATATGCTGCTGCTCATGTAAATGAAGAAATGCTTGGTAAAGAACTTGAACACATTTATTTCACAAAAGAATTCCAAACAAGTCTAGAATTACATAAGAAATTCGGATTTGATTTCTATGGATTAGATGAAGAAGAGACTCGTGAAAGATTAGTACTTGCAAATAAGCTTATGGTAAGAAGCTGTATTAAGACATTAAGCTATCAATTACCAGCTATTCCAACACAAGTTGTAATTGCATCATTTATATATGTAATGAGCAAGAAAAGAAGTGCTCCTATTAAATCTCGTAACATTACTAATATGCTATATGAACAACTTGTAAATAATTCAACTCCATTAGCTCATTTAGTAAATGATACTGCTCGTGAACTAGGTTTAGAACCATTAAGAGCTGAAGAAAATAAATAAAAATTATAAAAAAAGAGTAAATTTTAAAGTAAATCTTTGAATTTACTCTTTTTTCAAGTATTTGTAATGTTTTTTTAAATAGAAACCGCTTTCTATATTTTTCTATCTATTAAATGGGGATTAATTGTGTTAGAATAATGGTGTAAATTAAATAACGCTATCTTGTATAATAGCTTTAATCTGGTAAGCAAGTTTCTACCTATAAACCGTAAATTTATAGACTATAAGATATTAATTATTAATTATGTTTTTTCATAATTATATTGTTGCTTGCCATCTAATTTATTTTAAAAATGGATGGACAAAAGTATGAGAAACGAAATTTTTAAACTAAATATTTTAAATGCGTATTTATATACAAGTTTTTTTAAATTGCGTTAGAGAACAAGGCTTTTAGACTGCCTTGTTCTTTTTTTATTGATTAAGGAGGAAAATATGGTAGAAGTTGGTATAATCATGGGTTCAAAGAGCGATTTTGAAGTCATGAAGGATGCATGTGATATACTTGAACAGTTTAATGTAAGCTTTGAAAAATTAGTAGTATCTGCGCATAGAACGCCTAAATTACTATATGATTATGCATTAAGCGCTAAAGAACGTGGAATTAAAGTAATTATTGCAGGTGCAGGTGGAGCTGCACATTTACCTGGTATGGTATCAAGCTTAACAAGTTTACCTGTAATTGGAGTTCCTGTTAAAAGTAGAGCCTTAAACGGACTAGATTCATTATTATCAATTGTTCAAATGCCAGGCGGTGTGCCTGTTGCAAGTATGGCAATTAATGGTGCTAAGAATGCAGCGTTATTTGCAATATCAATACTTAGCTTAAATAATAATGAATTAGCAAAAAAATATGAGGAGTATAGGGAAAATCAAACAAAGGAAGTTTTAGACTGTGAACTTTGATATTGGAATTATCGGTGGTGGTCAATTGGGGGAAATGATGTGCATAGAAGCACATAAGCTAGGCTATACTGTTGCGGTATTAGATCCAAATCCGAAATGCAGTTGTTCATATGTATGCGACAAATTAATTGTAGGTGAATTTGATGATTTGGTAAAACTCAACGAATTAGGAAAATGTTGCAATGTATTATCATATGAATTTGAAAATGTAAAAGGTGAAATCCTTGAGGAATTAAATGATAAATATAATATACCACAAGGAATATGCCCACTTTTTGATAGTCAAGATAGACTTAGAGAGAAGATGAACGCGACAAGATATGGACTGCCTACAGTAAGATATTTTGATTGTAGTTCTTTACTTGATTTAAAGAATGCTATATCAGCTTTGGGTTATCCATGCATATATAAAACACGTAGAGAAGGATATGATGGTCACGGACAGGTAGTATTACATAGTGTAATTGATATTGATAAAGTAAAACCATATTTAGAACATAATTTAGGTATAGTAGAAGAAAAGCTTGAATTTGATTATGAATGCTCAATTATTCTTATTAGATCAAAAGAAAATATTATTAGTTTTCCTATCGGATTAAACATTCATAAAGATAATATTTTAGATATTACTGCTGTACCTAATCCTTACTTGAGTAAAGAAATGGAAGATAGAATAATTGAAGCTAGCAAAGAATTTATGATTCAAGCTAATTATTACGGAATTCTAACTATTGAATATTTTGTTAAAGGTGATAAGTTCTACTTTAATGAAATGGCTCCACGTCCTCATAATAGTGGTCATTACACTATTGAAGGATGTACTACAAATCAATTTAAAGAACTTGATAAATTTTTATTATCTCTTCCTTTAGAGAAACCTAAATTAATTAGTGCTACTTGCATGAAAAATATATTAGGAAGAGATTTAGTAAATCTAGAGAAACTTAAAAACATAAAAAATAGTAATTATCATGATTATCAAAAGGATCAAGTTAAGCCTTTAAGAAAATTAGGACATATTACATATACAAATACAACACTAGATTTATTAAGAACAGAATTTAAGAAACAAAACATTGGGGAATAAAAATGAAAAAACGTATTTTTGTTGAAAAAAAGGAAGGCTTCAGAGTTGAAGCTTCATCGCTTTTACAAGATTTAAACTTAAATCTTGGCTTAAATATGAAGAGTCTTAGACTCATTAATATTTATGATATTTTTAATATCGATAATCAATTACTCGAAGAATCTTTATATAAGGTTTTTGGAGAAGTTGTAACCGATAAGGTTTTTGATGATATTGACCTTAAAAAGAAAAAATATCTAGCAGTAGAATATTTACCAGGTCAATATGATCAAAGAGCTAGTCAAGCAGAGGCTTGTTTAAAGCTTATTAATCCTAAGACTAGAGCGCATGTTAAATCTGCTACACTTTTAATTTTTGATGAGGATTTAAAGCATAGTGATTTGAATAGAATTAGTGAATATTACATTAATAAGGTTGAATCAAGAGTTAAAAATTTAAAGAGACTTAGAGATATCAATAAGGCACATGTTGAAGATGTCATAATCCTAAATGGATTTAGAAACTTAAATGATAATGAATTAGATTCATATATTGAAACATATGGCCTAGCGATGAATAAGGATGATTTAAGAACTGTTGTTGAATATTTTAAGAATGAAAATAGAGATCCTTTTATAACTGAACTTAAGATATTAGATACATACTGGTCAGATCATTGTAGACATACAACATTTAATACAAAATTAGAAGAAATAACAATCGATGAATCATTTATTTCTCGAGAAATTAAGGAAGCATATGATTTATATTTACATATGCGTAAAGAGCTAAATAGAGAAAATAAGAATATTTGTTTAATGGATATGGCGACTATTGCTGCTCGTTATATGAAGAAGAACGGCTTACTTGATGATTTAGAAGTAAGTGAAGAAAATAATGCTTGTTCAATTTATGTAAATGTAAAAGTTGGTAGTAAGGAAGAAAAGTGGTTGCTTGAATTTAAAAACGAAACACATAACCATCCTACTGAAATTGAACCATTTGGTGGTGCTTCAACATGCTTAGGCGGAGCTATTCGTGATCCATTGTCAGGTAGAGCTTATGTTTACCAAGCTATGCGTGTTACAGGTGCTGGTAATATATACGAAGCAGTAAGTGATACTATTCCTGGAAAATTACCACAACGTGTAATTTCAACTAAGGCAGCACAAGGTTATTCAAGCTATGGTAATCAAATTGGATTAGCTACAACTCATGTTAAAGAAATATATCATGATGGCTATAAAGCCAAACGTTTAGAAGTTGGCGCTGTTGTCGGTGCTGTTAAAGCTAGTGATGTTGTAAGAGAATCTCCTGTACCTGGTGATGTAGTTTTAATGCTAGGTGGTAGAACGGGTAGAGATGGTATTGGAGGAGCTACAGGTTCTTCTAAGAAGCATAATATTCATTCTATTGAAACTTGTTCAAGTGAGGTTCAAAAAGGAAATGCGCCTGAAGAACGTAAAATTGAACATTTATTCCGCAGAGAGGAAGTATGTAAGCTTATAAAAAAGAGTAATGACTTTGGTGCTGGTGGTGTAAGTGTTGCAATTGGAGAGCTTGCAAAAGGATTAAC
>JAEELC010000169.1 GCA_016288675.1 Acholeplasmatales bacterium
ACAGTAGCTCATGTATCTACAGGTGCTATTGAATATGTTCCTATTTGCATGGTTAATAATCTTGCTCAAAGCTTAGAAGTATTAAAGAAGAATAATTTCTGGGTTGTTGGTACTGATGCATCTGCTAAACAATACGCATCAGATATTGATAAAAATTTAAATATTGCAGTTATCATTGGTAGTGAAGGATTTGGTATTTCAAAAGTTGTTAAGAATACTTGTGATTACTATATTCAAATTCCAATGACTGGTCATGTTAACAGCTTAAATGCTTCGGTATCTTGTGGTATTATATTAGCATTACTAAAATAGTTATATAAAACTATTTATGAATGTAGACAAAATTAATGATTACTTACTTGTCTATCTTTATCGTGAAAATGTCTCTGTTTCATTAGAGACATTAATGAAAAAATATACAAAAACTATCAATTACATGATGTTTGAAAAAGGAATTGTAATTGATATTGATGATGTAAGACAAAATTCTTACATCATCCTTATTAAATGCTTAGAAACTTATGATATGGATTCTGATGTATCTTTTTATAATTATTTTCTTGTTTGCTTAAGAAGATATTTAATTAAAGAACGTCGTCAAAGTGTTAATATAATTAATACTTGTAGCTATATAGATCAACTATATACTAAAGAAGAATATTATAATGATTATTTATTAAATGAAGCTTGTGCTATTTATGATTCAATTCCAAGCATGAAGCAAATTGATCAAGATATTATTAATCAAATATTTATAGGTAATATGGATATTAATAAATTTGCAGAAGAACATAATTTATCTACTAAGCAGGTTTATAATTTAACGTATCAATTACGACTTCATTTGAAGCGTAAGATATTAAAAAAATAATAAAGGCGAGGAATTTTTCCTCGTTTTTATTATTAATATTAAGATTTCTTTAAAAATGTTAAGAAAGAATTATAATCTTTGACTATGATATAGTGCCAGGTGTTTATCTAAAACATTTTTATAAGGAGACATAACTATAATGACTTTGAGGTCTATCATGGTACTAATAGACCAGTAATGGGAGATATACTAGATGGATTATCTAGTGATATTTTCGTTAGATTTAATAATCGTATTGATTATTATTCTTGTACTTAAAAATTACAAAAAGTAATTTTTAAGCCCGGTATAGTCTATTGTGTCCTAAAAAATGAGAAAAGCGAGGAACAGCAATTCCTCGCTTTTTGTTTAAGTTACCCGTTATAACTATTGCAACTACAATGTAACATTATTTTTAATATTAATCAAGTTTTATTGAAATTTTATGATACAATAGGTTGTACTTATTAATAAGGAGGATATTCGTATGGATCAATTTTCAAGATCAAGTCTATTATTAGGTAGAGATAATATTAATAAGCTTAATAATGCTCATGTAGCAGTATTTGGTGTTGGTGGAGTTGGTGGATATGTTTGTGAAGCTTTAGCTCGTACTGGCGTTGGTATTTTTGATTTGATTGATAATGATACTGTATCTTTAACTAATATTAATAGACAAATTATTGCGACTTATGATACTGTTGGTAAAGATAAAGTTGATGTTATGAAGGATAGAATTTTATCTATTAATCCTAATGCGCTTGTTAGAGTTCATAAAACTTTTGTATTACCTGAAAACATTTCTGATTTTGATTTTAAAAAATATGATTATGTTATTGATTGTATTGATACTGTTTCAGCTAAGCTTGCATTAGCTGTTAAATGTAATGAACTTAATGTTCGTATTATTTCATCTATGGGAGCGGGAAATAAGTTTGACCCCATGGCATTTAAGATTGCTGATATTAATCAAACAAGTGGAGATCCACTTGCTCGTGTTATGCGCTATGAATTAAAGAAACGTGATATTAAGCATCTTAAGGTATGCTATTCTACTGAACTTAAGGCTACACCAGTTGAAGAATCTGAAGAAGAATTGAATGGTGCTAGAAGAGCTATTCCTGGTAGCTTAGCTTTTGTACCTTCTGCATGTGGTTTACTTATCGCTAGTGAAGTTATTAAAGATTTAATTAAGTAAAAATATTAATAATTAAATTAGTGTTATTTTTAGTCATTCTTGACTAATTATTAAATGTATAATACAATAAATACGAACACTTTTGAAAAGGTGGTTTTTTATTATGAGAGAAAAAATTATTCTTGTGTGTGAGGAATGCTTAAGCAGAAATTACAGCACAACAAAAAACAAAGCTACTACCAATAAGCGTTTAGAGTTTAAGAAATTTTGTCCTAGATGTAACAAATATACGATACATAAGGAAACAAGGTAGTTTGGAGGAAGAACTATGGCTGTTAAAGAAAAGGTTGATATTCTAGACCGTAAATCAAGAATTCTTGAGGTCTTAAATAAGGATTATAAATGGGAAACATATTTATATATTTTTGTATCTTTATTCTTAATTGAAATTGGTACATTAATTTTAACTGGTGTTGTCCAATTTAAGGATAGTATTCCACTAGTTGGTACTTATCCAAAGGGATTCGCAATTGCAATTGTTGTAATTGGTGCATTAAGCTTAATTTATGCATTATTCCCATTCTTCAAAACTGCATATCCAGAAGTTAAGAAGACAACTTGGCCAAGTTGGACTTTATTTTTTGGTAATGCAGCAAAGACTTTTGTATTCTTAATCGCATTCACACTAATCTATTTCATGTTTGATATTATTATTGGTGAGTTGTTATCTAGATATTTAAGCTTATAATTATTTAAAATTTTAGGAGATCAAGAACATGAGTAAAAAATGGTACATTGTTCAAACTTATTCAGGTCAAGAAAATTCAGTTAAGGATTCTCTTGAACGTCGTGTTAAGTCAATGAATTTCGAAGATAAGATTTTCCAAGTATTAAGTCCTGAAGAAACTTATGAAGAAACTCGTAAAGACGGTAAAAAGGTAACTAAGACTAGAAAGATTTTCCCTGGTTATATCTTCGTTGAATTCGAAGTTGAAGGTGAAGTAGATGATCGTGCTTGGTTCATGGTTCGTAACACTCCAGGTGTTACAGGATTCTTAGGTTCAAGTGG
>JAEELC010000170.1 GCA_016288675.1 Acholeplasmatales bacterium
AATAGTATGAAAATTTTAGTTTTAGGTGGAGCTGGTTATATCGGTTCTCATACAACAATTAAATTAATTGAAAATGGATATGAATGTGTTATATTCGATAATTTATCTAATTCAAATCCAATTGTAATTGATCGCATTGAACAAATTACAGGAGTTCGTCCTACATTTGTAAAAGGTGATATTTTAAATAAGAATGATCTTGATAAGGTATTTGAAGATTATAAATTTGATTGTGTTATTAACTTCGCTGGATTTAAGGCGGTTGGAGAATCTGTTAAGAAACCTCTTGAATATTATCATAATAATATTACTGGTGCTATTAACGTAATGTTTTCTATGAGAGAACATAATGTCTTCAATTTAATATTCTCTTCAAGTGCTACTGTTTATGGTACCCCTAAGAGCGTACCTGTAGACGAAACATTTGAAACTGGTGGTACAACTAATCCATACGGAACTACTAAACTATTTATTGAACAAATCTTAAAAGATTTATATGCTTCAGATAATAGATTTAATATCGCATTATTACGTTATTTCAATCCTATTGGAGCTCATGAGTCAGGTTTAATTGGTGAAGATCCTAATGGTATTCCTAATAATCTTGCACCATATATTACTCAAGTAATGGTTGGTAAGAGAAAAGAACTTACTATCTTTGGTGATGATTATGATACTCCAGATGGTACTTGCTTAAGAGATTATATTCATGTATGTGACTTAGCTGAAGGACATGTTCTTACTATTAAGAAATTACTTACTAATCCAGGCTTAGTTATTTATAATCTAGGTACTGGTAAGGGTTCAAGTGTATATGATATTTTACATGCATTTGAACGTGCTTATGGTGCTCCAATTCCTTATAAGGTTGGACCAAGAAGAGAAGGAGACGTTGCGGCTAACTTTACTAAAGTTGATAAGGCATTTAAAGAAATTGGTTTCAAAGCTAAATTTGATATCAATGATATGGCTCGTGATTCTTGGAGATGGCAAAAGAACAATCCAGATGGATATAATACAAAAAAATAAATAGACTATATAAAAGTAATCACTAATGATAATCTTATATTCATTATTGATTACTTTTTTTATACATTTATTCATTTGAAATGATATGCAAATCAAAATTTACAGAGATAATCTTTGATTATATTTAAAATGTAACTATTGTTAAATAGGTTTAAAAATGATAAAATATCTAAAGTAAAATAGTGAGGTTTATATATGCAATACAATAGACATAAAAATAGACAATTTGCAATTCAAATATTATATACAGTAGAACAAAATTCTACATCACTTGCTTCTGCGGTAGAACAAGTATTTTCTGGTAAGTTTGAAAAGAGCGATGAAGCTATCGCATTCGCTAATTATACAATGCTAAAGCTTGAAGAAATTGACAACTTAATCGAAACACATTTAACTAATTATCATTTATCACGTTTAAATTCAGTAGATAGAGCTATTTTAAGACTTGCTACTGCTGAAATGCTTGAAAATAAGACTCCAGATGGAATCATTATTAATGAAGCTTTAGAGTTAACTCGTGAATTCTCTGATACAGGAGATAATAAAGCTGTTCGTTTCAATAATAGCGTTCTTGATGCTATTAAAACAGATTTAAGAAAATAAGTATATTATGGAAGAAGAAAGATATTTAACTGTAACGGCTTTAAATCGTTACATTAAATATAAATTCCAATACGATACAAATTTAAAGGGGATTTTGATTGAAGGAGAATTATCAAACTTCAAACGCCATTCAAGAGGTCATTTTTATTTCACCTTAAAGGATGAATCAAGTCAAATCTCTTGCATTATGTTTGCGTCTAGTGCCTCTAAAGTAAACTTTAATCCTAAAGATGGAGATAAAGTTTATTTAAGAGGAGATGTACAAACATATGAACAAGGTGGTACATATCAAATATATGCCACAAATATGAAATTATCTGGTATTGGTGATTTATATTTACAATTTGAAAAGTTAAAAAAGGAATTAGCTAGTGCTGGTCTTTTTGATGAAAGATACAAGAAGCCTTTGCCTAAATATCCAAACACAATCGGTGTAATTACATCTCCTACAGGAGCCGCAATTCATGACATTATTACAACTACAGCTCGTAGATATCCACTTGCTCGTATTGTTTTATATCCTGCACTTGTACAAGGGGAAAATGCAAAAGAAAGTGTTGCAAGTCAAATAAGACATGCAAATGAAGATGGACTATGTGATGTTTTAATTGTAGGACGTGGTGGTGGTTCACTAGAAGATTTATGGGCATTTAATGAAAAAATAGTCGCTATGGCTATTTTTGATTCTAAAATTCCTGTAATATCTGCAGTAGGTCATGAAGTTGATTTTTCAATTTCAGATTTTGTGGCAGATAAACGTGCAGCCACACCTACAGCTGGTGCAGAGCTTGCTACTCCTAATGTTGTTGAAATTAGAGAAAATATTTCAGAATACATTCATCAATTAACTAAAAATATTAAGAATAAAATAAATGATAAAGAATCAAATTTAGTACATATCTTAAATAGATTAGATGCGCAAAATCCTTTAAATAAATTAAATCAAACAAAAGATAAGCTTGATAGTTTAGTTGAAAGATTGAATATAGCCTTAAATAATTCAATTATTAATAACACAAATCAGCTTAATAATTATAACAAAAGCTTAAATCTACTTCTTAATCGTCACTTACAAGCTGCTTCATCTCGTTTAGATAAAGCGAATAATTTGTTAAATCCTTATATAAAAAGAATTTTAGATAATAAAGAAAATGAATTTAAACTTAATGTTGAAAAGCTAAAAGCTTTAAATCCGTTATCTATTATGGATAAAGGCTATAGTGTAGCGATGAAAGAAAAGAAAGTTATTAAATCAGTTAAAGATGTAAAAATAAATGATACATTTAATTTAAGTCTTAAAGATGGTACATTAAGTGCATGTGTAATGGAGGTTAAAGAAAATGGAAAATAAGGAACAAAGCTTTGAAAGCTTAATGACAGAATTAGAAGAAACAGTTAAGAATTTAGAAAAGACTGATATTTCTTTAGATGATGCTGTTAAATCTTATTCTAAGGGATTAGAACTATCTAAAAAATTATATGAAATTTTAGATAAGAATAAGACTTTGGTAACTCAAAAGATGACTGATCAAGGTCTTGAAGATTTTAAAGAAGAAAACTAATTATATAGGCAAATTTTATTTGCCTATTTTTTTTAATAAGAAAAATATAATCGCTTTTACTATGATATAGTAGAAGCGTTTATTATAATTGTTTAAGTATGTAAAAAATGTTAAAATATTTATAACTATTATTTATGAAAAGCTGGTGTGATTATGTACGATTTAAAGTCTATAAAAGACCCTAAATTTTTAAAGAATATGTCGATAAAAGAAATGAAAGCCCTATGCAGTGATATTAGAGAATTTTTAATTGATAATATTTCTAAAACTGGTGGACATTTAGGTTCAAATTTGGGTATTGTTGAATTAAGTGTTGCCTTATTGTACGTTTTTGACCAACCTAATGATAAGATTATTTTTGATGTAGGTCATCAAATGTATACGTATAAAATTTTAACAGGTCGTGCTAGTGGATTTGAAAACCTTCGTCAGTTTAATGGCTTAAACGGATTTGCAGATTATGATGAATCAGCATATGATGTTTGGGAAAGTGGTCATTCTTCTACAAGTATTAGCGCTTTAGCTGGATTTATTATTGCTAAGCAAAATGGTGAAGATATTAATGATTGTGTCGCAGTAATCGGAGATTCAAGCGTTGCAAATGGCGAAGCCTTTGAAGCTTTAAATTTTATAGCTACAATTGATAAGAATAATCCTATTATTATTTTAAATGATAATAAAATGGGTATTTCTAAGACTGTAGGAGCTACGGCTAAAATATTTAACCTAATGCGTAAAAGCTGTGTATATCACGGTATAAAGAAGGTACTTCAAATTATTTTACCTAAATTTATTACGGGATGGTTCCATCAAGTTAAACGTGGTGTTAAAGCCACTATTCAGCATGAAAATATTTTTGAGGATTTAGGACTTGATTATTATGGACCATATGATGGTAATAATTTAAGAGAGGTTATTAGAGTATTAGAACGTGCAAAGGAAAGTAAAAAGCCTTGTGTAGTTCATGTATATACTAAAAAGGGTAAAGGATATTTATTTGCGGAAAATGATACTGAAGGAAAATTCCATGGTGTAGGACCATTTGATAAAGAAACAGGTAAGCCTTTAAAAAAATATGAAGAAGATGAATTCTCATATTCTGAATTTGTAGCTTCATCTATCAACGATGTAGAAGTTAATAAGCATGTTGTATGTGTTACTCCAGCGATGATTGTAGGTTCACGTTTGAAGCATTTACAAAATGAACATCCTAATGCTATTTTTGATGTAGGTATTGCAGAGGAACATGCTGCAAGCATGTGTGCTGCATTAGCGTTAAATAATCAAAAGCCATTCTTATTTGTTTATTCAACATTTGCTCAACGTGCATATGATCAAATTTTAAATGATATATCACGTAGAAAGCTTCCTGTAACTATTTGTATCGATAGAGCTGGTCTTGTATCAGGGGATGGTTCAACTCACCAAGGTATTTATGATGTTGCTATGTTTACATCAATGCCTCATATGATTGTATGCCAAGGTAAGACTTTAAAAGAATCAAAAGCGCTATTAAAATATATTTCTCAAATTAATTATCCTTCTGTTATTCGCTTCCCTAAAGCTAATGAATTTGCATTAGGAGATAATGTTGAAATAAATGATATGAGCTGGGAAGTAGTTAAAGAAAGCGATAAGAATGTTATCATTACATACGGTACTTCAGTTATGCGTATATTAAAATTAGTTAATGATAATAATTTAGATGTATGTGTTGTAAATGCTAGATTTATAAACCCTATTGATGAAGCTTACTTACATACATTAAAGAATAAGCATGTATTAGTTTATGAAGAAGTAGTAGAAAATGGCTCTTTAGGTTCATTAATTAGCCAATATTCTATGAAGAATGATTTAAATATAAAATTATCTCATGTCGCAATTCCTCAAGGAGCCTATATTCCATTTGGAGATGTTAATAATATTAGAAAAATATTTAGACTTGACGATGATAATCTATTAAAGGAGATTAAGGAATTATGCGACTAGATCTTTATTTAATCGAAAACGGATTTTTTAAAACTCGTTCTCGTGCACAAAATGAAATAAAAAGTGGACATGTACTTGTTAACAAGAAAATAGAAAAATCTAGTTATGATGTTAAAGAAAATGATTCTATTGAAATAGTTAATCCTATTCCTTATGTGTCTCGTGGTGGATTAAAACTTGAAAAAGCTATTAAAGTATTTAATCTTGATTTTAAAGATAAGGTTGTACTTGATATAGGAGCTTCAACTGGAGGATTTACTGATTGTGCATTAAAAAATGGTGCAAAATTAGTATATGCCGTAGATGTAGGAAGTAATCAATTAAATAGTTCATTAAGAAATGATCGTCGAGTTATTTCATATGAACAAACAAATATATTAGACACAGATATTAAAGATAATATTGATTATTTAGTAATGGATGTATCATTTGTAAGTATTTTACACCTAGTAAGTGCTATAAAAAAATATTTAAATGATTCTAATAAATTAGTATGTTTAATTAAACCTGAATTTGAAGCTGGTTCTATGAATAAAAAGGGTGTAATTAAAGCTCCCAATATTCATGAAACTATTGTTAATAATGTAATTAACGCTTTAGCATTACAAGGTCTATATGTTAATGCACTTGATTATTCTCCTATAAAGGGTGGTAGTGGTAATATTGAATTTATTTCCATTATAGAAACAACACGTAAAGGTCGTGTTGATGTTAAAAAGGTAGTTAAGGAATCTCATAAATTGGAGGGATAGTATGCTAAAAACTTTAAGTGTTAGGAATTTTGCAATTATAGAAGATATTACAATTTCATTTAAGCCTGGTATGACAGTTTTGACTGGTCAAACAGGTGCTGGTAAATCTCTTTTAATTGATTCTATTTCATTACTTCTTGGTGCACGTGCTGATACTGATATGATTCGCTTTGGTGCTAGTGAAGCGTACGTTAGTGCTATTTTTGATTACAATAACGAACATATTGATGAATTATTAGATAGTTATGGTATTAAGAAAAATGAAGATATAAAAATTGAAAGAACTATTAGTAATAAAAAAAGTGTTATTAAAATTAATGATACTGTTGTTAATCTTTCAATGCTTAATTCAATCACTTTAAATCTAGCAGATTTACATAGCCAAACAGATACTATGCGTTTATTTAACAAAGATAATTATTTATCTTTTATAGATGCTAAAGATGATGAAAAATATTTAATGTTATTAAATAATTATTTAGTTGAACGCTCTAAATATTTAGAAGAATTATCTACTTTAAATAACATTTTAAAGAAAAGTAAGGAATCTAAAGATAATTTAGATTATCTTAAATTTGCATATAAAGAAATATCAATGCTTGATTTATCTAGTGGACTAGATAAAGAAATTATAGATAAAATCAATAAAATGAAAAATTATGATAAGATTTTTAATAATCTTAAAGAAGCTTATGAAAAATTAAGTAATGAATATTTTAATCTTGATAATATTTATGATGCTTATTCAAATGTTCATAATATTGAAAAATACGATGATAAATTTAAAGATGCGGCTATTAAGCTAGATAGTGCATATTCTTTAGCTAGTGAAGCTTTAGAATCTATTAAGTATTCATTAAATAATTTAGATTATGATCCACAAGAAATGGATGATTTACAAGCTAAACTTAATGAGATAGAAAATACATGCTTAAAATATCATAAAGATTTTGAAGGTCTTATTAAATATCAAGATGAATTAAAACTTGAAATTGATTTATCTGAAAATTATGATAAAGTAATTAGTCAAGAAGAGGTTCGGACAAAAAATTCTTTTGATAAAACTTTTAATGCTGCAAAAAAACTTAGTGATTACAGAAAAGAGAAAGCTTTAGAAATTTCTAAGGAAATAACACGTGAATGTGTAGAACTTGAGCTTCCTCATACTGATTTTTCAATAGAATTTGAAGAGGCTGATAATTCTGATTATCATAATAAAGATATCTTTACTGAATTAGGTATCGATAAGGTTGAATTTATGATTAGTCTAAATTTAGGTGAGCCTAAGAAGCCTTTATATAAAGTTGCTAGCGGTGGAGAAATGAGCCGTATTATGTTAGCTTTTAAATCTTATTTTGCACGTAAGAGTAATTTAAGCTTAATGGTATTTGATGAAATAGATACTGGTGTATCTGGATATGTTGCAAGTGAAATCGCTACAAAGATGAAAAATATTACTAAATATAATCAGGTTTTAGCTATTACTCATCTTCCTCAGGTAGCTAGTGCTGCAGATAATCAATTATACATTTATAAAGAAGAAGCTAATAATAGAACAACTACAGCTGTTAAAGAGTTGACTTTTGAAGATAGAATTTTAGAAATAGCTAAGATGATTAGCGGTGAACGTGTAAGCTCATACGCTTTAGATCAAGCTAAAGAAATGCTTAATAATTAATAAAAATCCGGATATTTTTCCGGAATTTTTTATTATATGATATTAATTATTGTATCAAATAAATTATTAGTATCAAAATCGTTATATGAAATAATACCAAACATTTTTAAGATATCTTTTATTTCTTTTTGAATGTCTTTATTAGTTAAAGATAAATTCATTTCAACTTGAGGGTCGAATTTAGACTTAGTATAGGCTAAGAAATCCGCTTTAAAATCATCTACATTTAAATTGATAGAATATAAATGCCCAAATGTTGTAGTGAAATCCAATGGGAATGTATAAGCAAGTAAGCTTGTTTTATCAATTCCTACTAAATATTTATCACTAAATTTGTTACTTAAACGGTATAGACGTGTAATATTTGGGATTAATGATTCAATTATAAATTCTTGATATTGCTTAGAAAAATCATATTCAGTATCAAAAGAATCGAATAATAGTTCATTCTTTTTAATATCTAAGCTTGGATAAATAGCGATTAATGCGATATTAGCGCTATTTACAAATTCTTGATATTTTTGATCATTTAAAAAAGGATTATTTGTTGTAAGCACATATATTGGCTTATATACTGTATCTACATTATTGTAATTATCTGGTAAAAGTACAGCAGTAGAAACATTAGCTGCTAAGCTTTTACTATGAAATTTATTGATATCTAACATATTAATACACTTCCTTAATTAAATTATATTATAAAAATTAGCTTTAAAAAAGAGAAAAAAATATAAACTTTTTTGGCAGACTGCTGTTGACAGTGCCAATTCTCAAGACTATAATAGAGTTAGTCAATTTTGGAGGTATATAATATGTCAGAAAAATTTGAATTTAAAACTGAAACTAAGCGTTTACTAGATATGATGATTAACTCAATTTATACACATAAGGAAATTTTCTTACGTGAGTTAATTTCAAATGCTAGTGATGCCATCGATAAAAGACATTTCTTAAGCTTAACTAACGACAAGGTTAAGGACTTAGATTATGAAATTAAGGTAGAGGCTGATAAAGCTTTACGTACTTTAACTATTACAGATAATGGTATTGGATTTACTCATGAAGATCTTGTTAATAATTTAGGTACTATTGCAAGAAGTGGTTCTAAAGAATTTGTTGAAAAGATGAACAAAGAGAATCAAGGAAAAGACGATGTAGATATCATTGGTCAATTCGGTGTTGGTTTCTATTCAGGATTTATGGTTGCTGATTTAATTGAAGTAATCACTAAATCTCCACTTGAAGAAAAGGGATACAAGTTTATATCTGAAGGTCTTGAATCATATTCAATTGATGAAGTTAGTGATGCTAGTGAAGGAACAAAGATTATTCTTCATTTAAGAGCTAACACAGATGATGTTAAATATGATGAATATCTAGATGAATATACAATTAAAGATTTAGTAAGAAAGTATTCAGATTATATTAGATATCCTATTAAGACTTGGGTAACTAAGTATGAAACTAGTGATGAAAAGGATGAAAAAGGAAATCCTAAATCAGTTGAAACAAGTGTATTAGAAACAATCAACTCTATGACTCCAATTTGGAGAAAAGAGAAGAAGGATGTAACTGATGAAATGCTTAATACATTCTATAAACAAAAGTTTATGGATTGGCAAGACCCACTTCTAACTATTCAATCTAATGTTGAAGGTAATGTTACTTATAGAACTTTAATGTTTATTCCTCGTCAAGCCCCATATGATTTATATCAATCTAGCTATGAAAAAGGTCTTCAATTATACACTAAGGGTGTATTTGTTATTGATAAGTGCAAGGAATTATTACCAGACTACTTAAAGTTTGTAAAAGGTTTAGTAGATACTGAAGATTTGCCTTTAAATATTAGCCGTGAAATGTTACAAGAGGATAGAAGCTTGACTTTAATTGCTAAATCAGTTGAATCTAAGATTTTATCTGAATTAAAGAAGACTCTTGAAAAGGATAGAGCTAAATATGAAGAATTCTTCGCATCATATGGCGTTAATTTAAAATATGGAGTTTATGAAAACTTTGGTGAAAAGAAAGAAAAACTTCAAGACTTATTATTATTTGAATCTTTAAATAGTGATAAGAAGATTACATTACGTGAATATAAAGATGTTATGAAGGAAGGACAAAAGTCTATTTACTTTGCAAGTGCAA
>JAEELC010000021.1 GCA_016288675.1 Acholeplasmatales bacterium
AAATTATTGGTAGAGCAGCCCGTAATGAAAATGGACAAGTTATCATGTATGCTGATTCAATATCAGATAGCATGAAAGTTGCTATATCAGAAACTGAAAGAAGAAGATCTATCCAAGAAAAGTACAATGAAGAACATGGAATTGTTCCTAAAACTATTGTTAAAGAAATTAGAGATCTTATTTCTAATAAAGAAGAAGATGAAGCAATTAAAGCTGAAAACAATAAGTTATCTAAGAAAGATAAAGATAAGTTATTAGTTGACTTAGAGAATGAAATGAAAGAAGCTGCTAAGAACTTAGATTTTGAAAGAGCAATGGAATTAAGAGATATTATATTCGAATTAAAAAGTGAAGAGTAAATTCTTCACTTTTTATATTTAATATGATATTATTTAAATAGTAAGATAGGTGGTTAATGTGGATACTAATACAAGAAAAATTGTTTATTATACTGGTAATACAATTTTATTTTTATTAAAGTATTTTTGTTTATTATTATTTATATTTTCTTTAGGAATGACTTTAGGTTTAACTATATTTAGCATTGTTAAAGGAGATAATATGCCTAATACATTAATTGCTAATATGGTTAACCATATTACAGGTAATGATGTTAAAGAAGTATTAGAAGCAATTGTTAGATTTGGGAAAACAGATACTATAGTTGCTGCATGTGGATTAGGATTTGCAGATGCTATAACATATTTATTGTTATTCTTTGTTATAGGAGGATATAGTAAAATATTTAAATCCCTTATAGCTGATAATGTTTATACTAAAGAAAACTTTGAAATAATTAAGGAATCAGTTCCTTTAAGTATGATATTATTATTTACTCAACCAATTATAATTACAATTATAAGAGATCTATCACATATCAATGATTCATTTGGAGCATATAATTTTATTGGTATTCCATTTGTAATAATTTCAGTACTATTATATTTAGTAATAGATAAAGGATTGTCATTAGAAAATAAGATTAGATTATATGAAAGAAAACTTGCTAAGGTAGAACAAGAAAAACAAGAAGCTGAAATCATGGCTTTAGAAAAACAAGTAAGAGAAAGACATGCTGCTAAAGCAAAGAGAAGAGTAGTTAAAAAAGTTGATAAAGTAGAAGTTAAGGAAGAACCTAAAAAAGAAGTAAAGGTTGAACCAAATAAAGTTGTTAAAGTTGAAACTAAAAAGGTCACAAAAACTGAACCTAAAAAGACAGTTAAAAAAGTTGAGAAGAAAGAAGTTAAAAAAGTAACTAAAACTACTACTAAAAAAACTCCTGCAACTAAGAAAACTGTTGCAAAAACAACAAAGAAAAAGACTAGCAAATAAGCTAGTTTTTTTATTGCTGTAAAGCGAACATTTTTGCAAATAACATAAAATCGTTGTTTTAAAAATTAAGTGCATTTTTTGCTGTAAAGATTACTATTTTAATCATTAAAATAAAACCTTTTTATTATATAATTATTATAGAAAAGGAGAGGTAAAAGATGAACGTATATCAATTGAAGATTGACGACCTAGATATGGTTCTAGACCCAGTGTTCAAGACAGAAGAAAGTGCAAAGATTGCTAGCAGAAAATATTACAACAGAAAGATATCTATAATTGAGAAAAAATTAGATAGTATTGCAGACTGTGTATATCGTGTAGCTAGTATAAGTGAAGACGGCATGTCACTTATTGATTCTGTATTTGCTACTCCAGAGGGTGCAAAGAATTACAGTTTAGAAAACAATTTAGGCAACTCAAAAATATTTAAAGAAGACATAATCAACGGCAACCATGATTATGAATTAGTTGAAGTTTAAAACATGTTAAAAGATATAGAAAAATGTTCTATATCTTTTTTTTCTGTGATATAATGTAATACGTTATGGAGGGAACACTATGGATAAAATATATATTTTTGGACATAAAAATCCTGATACAGACTCTGTTTGTGCGTCAATTGCATATGCTAATTTAAAGAATAAATTAGGCTTAAATGCAGAACCAAGATTATTAAGTCCAATTAATCCAGAAACCAAATTTGTATTAAATAAATTTAATTTAGAAGAGCCAAAATATCTTAATGATGTTAAGGTTAAAATAAAGGATGTTAAATTTCATAAAAATTATTTAATTAATGAAAATAAACCTATTATTGATGCGTTTAATATGATGAATAAACATAGTATTACAGGTATCCCTCTAGTAAATGATGATAATAAATTAACTGGATATGTTTCTTTAAAAGAAATTGCTCATGAAATGATCTTTAATGAATCAATTAAAGTCAATAGTGCATTCGAAGATTTAGTAAGAATCTTAGAAGCATCTGAATTTATAAAATTTGATGATAATATTGAAGGTTATGCTCATGCTGCAACATTTGATGATGCATCATTTATAAGAGATATACCTTTAGATAATGAATCTATTCTTATTGTTGGTGATAGAACATCTATCATTAATTATGCATTAAATAGTAAAGTTAAACTAATGATTATAGTTAAGGATAAAAAATTAACTAAAGAACAAAGAAAACAAGCTAAAGAAAATAAGATTAATGTTATATGTACTCCTAAATCTTCGTTTAAGATTGCAAGAGTATTATGTTTAGCTAATCCAATTAGGAACATTAAAAGAGGCGGATCAGTTATTACATTTAATAAAGATGATTATTTAACTGATTTTGTTGAAGCTACAGCTAAATTAAAACATACAAATTATCCAATTGTTGATAATGACAATGTTTGTTTAGGTATGTTAAGAACTATAGATGCTCATGAAGTTAATAAGAAGAAAATCATTTTAGTAGATCACAATATGGTTGCTCAATCAGTAGATGGTTTATATGAAGCTGATTTATTAGAAATAGTAGATCATCATAATATAGGTGATATTAACACTACTAATCCAATTAACTTTAGAAATATGGCTGTTGGATCAAGTTGTACTATTGTTTATTTCTTATATAAAGAAAATAATATTAAGATTACTAAAGATATAGCAGGATTATTATTAAGTGGTATTGTATCTGATACATTAATGCTTAAGAGTCCAACTACAACAGAAGTTGATAAAGTTGTTGCTAAAGAATTAGCTCATATAGCTAAATTAAATATTAACAAATATGGTTTAGAATTATTAGAGAGTGGTGTATCTATTGATGGTATGTCACCATCTGACATTATATTTAAAGATTTCAAAATCTATAATGTTAATGAAAGAAATATGGTAGTTAGTCAAGTATTTACTACTGATTATAAAGACTATGCATTAATAGAAAATGATTTAGTTGAAGAATTAGATAAGATTCAAGCTAATCATGATTATGCTGCATGTGTATTATTTGTTACTAACTTCTTAACAAATGAATCTAATGTTTTATATGCACATAAATGTGAAGATTTAGTTGCTACTGCATTTAATATTAGACATGTAGAAGAAGGATTCTTACTTAAAGATGTTGTTAGTAGAAAGAAACAAATCGTACCATATCTAATGGATGTATTAGAAAGTAGATAATATGAAATATATTAGAGAAATAATCGTATTTATAATATCGGTTATTGTAGTAATAGGTGGACTAGTACTATTAATAAAGGAATGCTTATAGCATTCTTTTTTTATAGAATCGATTTGCCAAAATGATAAAAATTTGCTATAATGTTTACATGTGTGGTGCATTATGCTAGTCATTATACTATTTGAAGGTGGGGCTAAAAATCCACCAGAATGTCGAATGACACTTTGCTATTTTGCTTCTTCTGCCCAAGTTGGGGTGAG
>JAEELC010000022.1 GCA_016288675.1 Acholeplasmatales bacterium
ATTCTTATGGATATTCATATGCCTCATATGGATGGTTATGAAGCGACAAAGGCTATTAGAGAATTAAATAGACCTGATTCTAATTTACCTATTATTGCTTTAACAGCAGACGCTATGAACGAAGATGTTTCAAAAGCTTTAGTTAATAAGATGAATAATCATATCGCAAAGCCTGTTATAAGAGAAAATATGATTAAAACTATTTATCAAACTTTAAAAACATGTGGTAAAATTAATTTATCTACACCTTTTAAATAATCTATTTCAGGTCTATAACCTGTATATATTTGAATACAATTTTCTTTAAAAAATGAATAAGGAATAGATTGACGTCCACCGTGTAATGATTCATTATAGAAAGACATATATTGATCTATTTCTAGAATATAATATTCTTCATATTTATTCCAAGCAACTAAGAAGAATCCTATTCCACCTTGTTCTTTAATTGCCTTTAAGTGCTTAAATTGATGCTCATGTACGTTTTTTAAAGTGAAGCTTGTTGTACTGGAACATTCTTTCGCATCAAAATCTATATATTTTCCTTTATATATTCCATTATAGTCAGTAGTAGATGGAGTTCTATAATAAGCTTCTGTTATAACTGCTTTTTGACGACTTGGATAACTAACTTTTACTATTTGAATAGGAATTGGCTTTTTGTGGATAACTGCTATATTATTATCCAAATAATATATATTTGAATTATTAACCATTTCCTCAAGGGACATACCCTTGTTAGCCATATTAGCTTTCCACACTTTTTTTGTATTCTCAGTTTTTATTATATTGTTAATTTGTTTTTTTCTTACCCCAGCTGGAAAATTCATAATAATCACCTTAAATTTATGATAACATAAATTAAAACTAAATCCTATTAAAACTTAATAATTGACTATGAGAAAAAAACGTTTTATAATAATCTCAAACCAAAGAAGTGGATAACATTTAAAGTTACATTTTTAGCGAGGGCTGTATGGTGAAAGAGCCTAAATCAATTTCTTTAAATTACTACCATAGAGGTGACATAGAAATATGCTCCGGTTTTCCCGTTAAAGATATTTTGAGGTGCTAGATTTTATATCTAGAACTAAGGTGGTACCGCGATAATTCGTCCTTAAGTATTATTTTAAGGACTTTTTTTATGTCCTTAGGAGGAGAAAAAACAATGATTAAATTAACATTAAAAGACGGTTCTGTTAAAGAAGTCGAAGAAGGCTTAAGCTATATTGAAATTGCTAAGGGCCTATCTAGTTCATTAGCTAAGCAAGTTGTTGTTGCTAAAGTTGATGGACAATTAGTTGATCTAGGAGATATCTGTCAAAAAGATTGCAACCTAGAATTTATTGTAAAGGGTGATAAAGAAGCTTTCGATGTTTTAAATCACTCTACTGCTCACTTACTTGCTAATGCAGTTAAGGAATTATATCCTGATGCTCAATTTGGTGTTGGACCTGAAATTGAAGAAGGTTTCTATTATGACATCGCCTTCACATCTCCAATTCAACCAGCAGATCTTGCTAAAATTGAAAAGAAGATGGTTCAATTATCTAAGGCTAATATTAAGATTACACACAAGGATATGAGCAAAGAAGAAGCTCATAAGATTTTTGCAGCTGACAAATATAAGACTGAATTAATCGATGCTGTTGAAGGTGACACAGTTCATTTCTATACACAAGGTGATTACCATGAAGTATGTCGTGGACCTCACGTTATGAGTACTGGTGTAATTCAACACTTTAAGCTATTATCAATTGCTGGTGCTTATTGGCGTGGTGATTCTAAGAATGAACAATTAACTCGTATTTATGGTACAAGCTGGTTCTCTAAAGAAGATCTTGAAAAGGAACTTGCTTTAATTGAAGACCGTAAGGAACGTGATCATCGTAAGATTGGTAAAGATATGGGTATTTTCATGTTTGATGAACTTGTAGGTCGTGGTCTTCCAATGTATTTACCAAACGGATTTACTGTTCGTCGTCTACTTGCAGACTATATCATGAATAAGGAACTTGCTTTAGGTTATAAGCATGTTATGACTCCATCATTAGGTAATGTTAACCTATACAAGACATCTGGCCACTGGGCACACTATAAAGATGATATGTTCCCAGCAATGGAAATGGATGATGAAGCTTATGTTTTACGTCCAATGAACTGCCCACATCATATGGTAATGTTTAGATCTAAATTACATTCATATAGAGATTTACCAGTACGTATTGCTGAAATTGCTAATGACTTCCGTTTTGAAGCTTCAGGTGCTTTAACTGGTTTAGAGCGTGCTCGTTCATTTACTCAAAATGACTCACATATTTTCTGCCGTCCAGACCAAATTGGTTCTGAATTTAAGAATGTATTAAAATTAATCTTAGATGTTTACAATGATTTTGGATTTGAAAATTATAGATTCCGTTTATCATTAAGAGATGTAAACAATAAAGAAAAGTACTTCGGTAATGACGATTTATGGGAAAAGAGTGAAGCTGAATTAAGAACAGTTTTAACTGAACTTAATGCTGATTTCTATGAAGCTCCAGGTGAAGCTGCATTCTATGGTCCAAAATTAGACGTTCAAGTTAAGAGCGCTATTGGTCATGATGTAACATTATCAACTATTCAACTTGATTACCAATTACCAGAACGTTTTGAACTTGAATATGTTGATGAAAATGGTGGTA
>JAEELC010000171.1 GCA_016288675.1 Acholeplasmatales bacterium
GCACCTAGAAAAGGTAAATAATACAAGACGGTGTAGTGAAAGTGATCTAAGACACTAAAGATATTAAAAAAGAAGAGAGAGTAGTAGAAGATTGATCTTGTGAAACTTAAGCTCCTGAGTCTGATTCTAAAGAATCAAAGAAGGATGAAAAGAAAGTTAAGAAGAGCAAGCTTGAAGTTGAAAACGAAAAGCTTAAGGCTCAAGTTGCTGAACTTGAAGCTAAGATTAAGTCAGATAGTGAAGAATATTTAAAAGCTCGTGCTGATCTTGAAAATACGCGTCGTCGTGTATTTAGTGATGCTGAAGAAGTTAAGAAATACGCTTCTAAGAATCTGATTAATGATTTAGTAAATCCTGTTGACATGTTATTTAAGGTTGTGGACTATAAGAGTGAGAATCCTGAAGTTCAAAACTATGTATATGGATTTAAGATGATTACTGATCAAATTAAAGCTATTTTAGAAAAAGATGGCCTTAAAGAGATAAAGGCGTTAAACGAAAAGTTTGACCCAAATTTCCATCAAGCTATGTCTAAAGAAAAGCGTGATGGTGTTGAACCTGGTATTGTAATTGAAGTTATTCAAACAGGTTATATGTATAAAGATAGATTACTTCGTCCAGCAATGGTAAAAGTAAGCGAATAATAAATAAAGGAGATTATTAATATGGCAAAAGTTATAGGTATTGACTTAGGTACAACAAACAGCTGTGTTGCTGTTATGGAAAATGGACAATCAAAAGTTATTCCAAATGCTGAAGGTGGTAGAACTACTCCATCTGTAGTAGCATTTAAGAATGGAGAAATTATCGTTGGTGACCCTGCAAAGCGTCAAATGGTAACTAACCCTAATACAGTTTACTCAATTAAGAGACATATGGGTGAAACAGGTTACACTGTTGAAATTGAAGGTAAGAAGTACACTCCACAAGAAATCTCTGCAATGATTCTTCAAAACTTAAAGAAGTCTGCTGAAGATTATCTAGGTGAAAAGGTAGAAAAGGCTGTTATTACAGTTCCTGCTTACTTCAACGATGCTCAACGTCAAGCAACTAAGGATGCTGGTCGTATTGCTGGTCTTGATGTAATTCGTATTATCAACGAACCAACAGCTTCATCACTTGCTTATGGTATTGATAAGACTGAAAAGGAACAAACAGTTCTAGTATTTGACCTTGGTGGTGGTACATTCGACGTATCATTATTAAGCCTTGCTGATGGTACATTTGAAGTATTATCAACAGCTGGTGATACTAACCTTGGTGGTGATGACTTTGACCACGCTATTATGAATTGGTTAGTTGATGAATTCAAGAAGGAAAATGGTATTGACTTATCAAAGGATAAGATGGCTGAACAAAGATTAAAGGATGCTTCTGAACAAGCTAAGAAGGAACTTTCAAGCCAAACTTCAGTTCAAATTTCATTACCATTCATTTCAATGGGTCAAGCAGGTCCATTACATTTACAAAAGACATTAACTCGTGATATGTTCAACACAATGACTAAGGATCTTGTTGATCGTTGCTTAGGACCAGTTCGTCGTGCATTATCAGATGCTAAGATGACTACAAATGATGTTGATTCTATCTTATTAGTTGGTGGTTCAACTCGTATTCCTGCAGTTCAAGAATTAGTTCGTCGTGAACTTGGTAAGGAACCAAATAAATCAGTTAACCCAGATGAAGCAGTAGCTATGGGTGCTGCAATTCAAGCAGGTGTATTAACTGGTACTGTTAAGGATGTATTATTACTTGACGTTACTCCATTATCACTTGGTATTGAAACTATGGGTGGTGTATTTACAAAGTTAATCGATCGTAATACAACAATTCCATGCTCAAAGAGCCAAATATTCTCTACAGCAGCTGATAACCAACCAGCAGTAGATATTCATGTTTTACAAGGTGAAAGACCAATGGCTTCTGACAATAAGAGCTTAGGTCAATTCCAATTAGATGGAATCGCTCCAGCTCCAAGAGGAGTTCCTCAAATCGAAGTTAAGTTTGACATTGACTCAAACGGTATTGTACATGTTTCAGCTAAGGACTTAGGTACTGGTAAGGAACAAAACATTACAATTCAAAACAATTCTTCATTATCAGAAGATGAAATTAACCGTATGATTCGTGAAGCTAAGGAAAACGAAGCAGCTGACAAGGCCCGTAAGGAAAGCGCTGATTTAGTAAATGAATCAAACAACCTAATTTTCCAAGCTAAGAAGAGCTTAAATGATCTTCAAGGTGTTTCTGAAGATGAAAAGAAGAACGTTGAATCTCAATGTGACGCTTTACAAAAGGAAATTGATGCTCACAACGTTGAAGGTATGAAGAGTGCTAAGGCTACTCTTGAAAAGACTGTTCAAGACATTGCTACTCGTGTTTACCAACAACAAGCTCAAGCTAACCAAAACAATAACAACAATAACAATAACGAACAAAACAATGGTTCTAAGAATGACAGCAACACTGTAGATGCTGACTTCTCTGATGTTCAATAATAAATAAAACTCTAGAGGGCTCTAGAAAATAGAGCCCTTAATTTTTTGTAAGAGGTGATTCATATGGCAGCAGCTAAAAGAGATTATTATGAAGTTTTAGGAGTATCTAAAACTGCCACTGATGATGAAATTAAGAAGGCATACAGAAGCTTAGCACGTAAATATCACCCAGATATTAATAAAGCTCCTGATGCTGAAAAAAAATTTGCAGAAATCAATGAAGCTTATGGTGTTTTAAGCGATAAAGAAAAAAGAGCTCGTTATGATCAATTTGGATTCAATGATCCAACTCAAGGATTTGGTGGCGGAGACGCTTCTGGATTCGGTGGATTTGAAGGATTCGGTGGATTTGAAGATATATTCTCAAGTTTCTTTGGTGGTGGACGTAGTCAATCAAGCCGTCGTGCACAACGTGGTCAAGATATAGAAAAGAGTATGAATATTACATTTGATGAAGCTGTTCACGGATGTAAGAAAATTATTAGAGTTAGTGTTGATGAAGCTTGTACAAGCTGTGGTGGTACTGGTGCTTATTCAAGCTCTGATATTCATACATGCTCACAATGTGGTGGTTCTGGATATGTATTTATACAACAAAGAACTATTCTTGGTGTAGCTCGTACTCAACAAAGTTGTCCAAAATGTCACGGTTCAGGTAAGCAAATTGATAAGGTTTGTCCAAACTGCTCTGGTCGTGGTAAGGTTCGTAAAACTAAAGACATTGAAATTAATATTCCAGCAGGTATTGATACTGGCATGAACTTACGTGTTGAAGGTAAGGGTATGGCTGGTGACAATGGCGCTCCTAATGGTGATTTATATATTAGATTTAATGTAGAAAGTCATAAATATTTCCGTCGTAATGGAAATGATATTGAAATTGATTGCCCAATTTCATTTGCACAAGCTACATTAGGTACTGAGCTTGATGTTCCAACAATCGATGATCCTGTTAAGGTTAAAATTCCTCGTGGAACTCAATCAGGTACTAGACTTCGTTTACGTGGTCGTGGTGTAAAGGATGTTCATGGTAATGGTAGAGGAGATCAATATATTATTATTAAAGTTGAAACTCCAACAAATATTACTAAGGAACAAGAAGAATTATTAATGAAGTTTGATTCTGCTTATAAAGCAACTAATAAAAAGTCTGCTTGGGATAAGATTAAAGATTTCTTCCAAGGAAATAAATAAAAATATTGTGTTACAAACATATATACTTTGTAACACATTTTTATTTTAATGTTTATATCTTATAATTTTTTTATATTTAAGGTATAATGTAACAAGACATTTTATGGGAGTATAAATTAGGAGGTCATAATGGATTATGTTCATATAATTAATTTGTTGGCAATAGTTTTAACTTTAATTATGGCATATGTAGTTAAATCAAAATTATATATTCCACGACATGAAAAAGACGATTTAATCAGATTAGCAGCTATACTAATAGTTTCTTGTATAATAGAACCTTTTAGTTATAAAAATACTTATAATCAATTTGTTATTAAATTGTTAAATTCATATATGTATATGGCATATATAGTTATTTCGTACCATTGGTTTGTATTCTTACACAAACATATGTTTGGCTATTTTAGTAAAAGAAGTATGTTACTTGGTGCAATTCCTATGGTTGTAGTATTTATACTAGTAATAATTAATTTCTTTGTACCTTTTTTATTTAAATTAGATGGAAATAATAATTATATTAGAGGCTGGGGATATTATATTGCATTAGATTTTAATTTATTATATATTGTTGCTTCCTTAGGACACTTTGTTTGGAGTGTTAAAAAAAGTGGTGGTACAACATTATTTCCAGTTTTAGCTATTTTATTACCAGTAATATTAGGTTTATTTATTCAAACATTTACTCCTTATTTATCAGTAGTTCTTGCATGTGTTTCAATTGGTCTTGCCGGAGTTATTGCCGGATTACAAAATGAAACTATATATAGAGATCATTTAACAGGTATTTATAATAGAGCTTATATAGATGTCTTATTTAAAAGATATCGTAAGAAAAGCTTTGTTGGAGTTATGCTTGATTTGAATAATTTTAAAGTCATCAATGACACATATGGACACAAAGAAGGAGATTTAGCTTTAATTAATTTCTCAAACATTATGCATAAATATGTTGGCGTTGAGGGTACATGCATTCGTTATGCTGGAGATGAATTTATTATCTTCTTTGCATATGAAGATGAAAAGAAAGCTGAAATAGTTTTAAATAATATCAATATTAAATTACAAGAATATAAGCTTGAAAATAATATTCCATATGATATTACATTCTCATATGGATTATCAAAATTCGATCCGCATAATACTAGCTTTGATGAATTCTTAAATAATATTGATTCAAATATGTATAGCAACAAAAGAAACTATTATAATGAAGCCAAGTAGAAATACTTGGTTTTTATCTTTCCTAAATTGAATTTATAAATATGATATGCTATAATTCATCTAGTATTATATA
>JAEELC010000023.1 GCA_016288675.1 Acholeplasmatales bacterium
AATATAATCTAGTAAGTTATCAGTAAATTTCATATGGATATTTTCTTTAGCAAGACGAATATTTAAATTTTGTAGCATTTTCTTAACAATTTGACGCTGTACATCTTTGCCAAGAGTATTAAATACGATAATTTCATCTATTCTATTTAAGAATTCTGGTTTAAAATATCCACTATTTTTAACCATATTTATAACAGCATCTTTATTTGTAGGATCATTTAATAATAATTCACTACCTAAATTTGATGTCATAATAATTATTGTGTTTTTAAAGTCTACAACTTTACCTTGGCCATCAGTTAATCTTCCATCATCTAAAATTTGAAGTAGAACATTGAAAACATCTCTATGAGCTTTTTCAATTTCGTCAAATAGAATAATAGAATAAGGATTTTGTCTTACAGCTTCTGTTAATTGTCCACCTTCATCATAGCCTACATATCCAGGAGGTGCACCAATTAAACGTGCCACTGAATGAGGTTCCATATATTCAGACATATCAATACGAATAATATGTTTTTCTGAATCAAATAGCTGTTCAGCTAAAGCTTTGGCAAGTTCTGTTTTACCAACACCAGTTGGTCCTAGGAACATAAATGAACCAATAGGACGAGCTTCATCATTAATACCTGCGCGTTGTCTAATAATCGCATCTGTCACTTCTTCAATAGCTTCATCTTGACCAATGACACGCTGCTTCAATCTTTGTGAAAGATGTAAGACTTTTTCTCTTTCACCTTCAACAAGCTTTGAAACTGGAATATTAGTCCATTTAGAAATAACTTCAGCAACATCTTCCTCAGAAACAGTTTCACTTAACATATGATTTTCTTTGTTTTGATTTTCATAGTCGGATATATCTTTTTCAAGGCTAGGAATAATTTTATATTGAAGTTCACTAGCTTTTTGATAATTACCTTCGTTATAAGCTGTCTCTAATTCATGCTTTCTTGTTTCAAGTTCTTTCTTTTTACTCTTGAATTCATTTATTTCATTCTTCTCTTTAAGCCATTCGCTCTTAAGTTCGCTATCTTTCTTATTTAATTCTTCAAGCTCTTTATTAAGTTCTTGATTACGTTCTATTGAAACAGGATCTGTTTCATTTTTTAAAGAAATTAATTCGATTTTGATTTGAGTTATTCTTCGTTCTACATTATCAAGCTCAACAGGCATCGAATTTAAATCTAGACGAACAGAAGCGCAAGCTTCATCAACTAGGTCAATCGCCTTATCTGGTAAGAAACGATCTGTTATATATCTGTTAGATAATACAGCGGCTTGTACAAGTGCAGTATCTTTAATATGTACACCGTGATGTACTTCAAAGCTTTCTTTAATACCACGTAGAATAGATATAGTATCTTCAACAGTAGGTTCTTTTATTAAAACCTTTTGGAAACGGCGTTCTAAAGCGGCGTCCTTTTCAATGTACTCCTTATATTCTTTTAAGGTAGTAGCACCTATACAATGAAGCTCACCACGAGCTAGCATTGGCTTTAAAATATTACCTGCATCCATCGCTCCGTCAGTTTTACCAGCACCTACTATTAAGTGGATTTCATCGATAAATAGAATAATTTGACCTTCGGATTTGCTAATCTTACTTAAGACAGCTTTTAATCTTTGTTCAAATTCACCTCTATACATAGCTCCTGCTACTAAAGAAGCCATATCTAATTCGTAAACTTCTTTATTCTTCAATGATTCAGGAACATCACCAGATACGATACGTCTTGCTAGTCCTTCGACAACAGCTGTTTTACCTACACCTGGTTCACCGATTAAAACTGGATTGTTTTTTGTTTTACGACTTAATATCTTAATAATTCTACGTATTTCTTCATCACGACCTATTACAGGATCAATTTTACCTTTTTTTGCCATGTCTACAAGGTTACGTCCGAATTTTTCTAGGATGTTTTCGTCGTTTTCATAATTTGGTTGTTGCATCATAGTAATCACCCCTCTCACATCCAATTATATTATAGTCAAATAATTGGCACTGTCAATAGTAGAGTGCTAATTTTAATTAAAAATGATAAAATAATTGCAAATGATTTGCATTTAATGTATAATTCTATTTGCAAATGATTTGCAAATGAACTAAGGAGTATATATGAAAAAAATATTAGCAATTATATTAGGATTATTATCAATATTAAGCTTTACAAGCTGTAAAAAAGAAAATACAAAAGCAGATGTAATGTCATCATTTTATGCTATTGATAGTGTTGTAAATAGTTTAGTTAAAGATACTAATATTACTACAGATTGCTTAGTTAAGGGTACGGCAGAACCTCATGAATATGAGCCTAGTGTTAAAGATGTAGCTAAATTATATGATGCTAAAGTTATTATTTTTAACGGTAATGATTTTGAAGAATTTGGTAATAATTTAAATAATGATATTTTAGACAAAGTAGTAGAGGTTAGTGACTATCTTGATGTTATTCCTAGTGATCCACATACATTTGTAAGTCCAAAAACGATGCTTAAAGTTGTAGAAGTTATTAAAAATACTTTAATCGAAATTTTCAGTGATTATAGTGAAGTTATTAATAATAATTATTTAGCTTATTATAAAGAATTAGAAGAATTAGATAAAAAATATGATGAATTCTTTGAATCTAATCAAAATAAATATGTAGTAAGTCATGATGCTTATAAATATTTTGCACGAGATTATAATTTAATTATTAAATCAGTTTTAGGTATGCATGAAGAGGAACCTACTGCTAGAGCTATTACTGAAATTGAAAAATATATTACTACTAATAATATTAAAGAAATATATGGTGCACATTTTGAAGAGAATGAAATAGTTAATAAAATTGCATCAGATTTAAATCTAAAAGTTAAACTATTATATACTGGTGAAATGATGGATGAATCTAATTTAGATTATCTAGAAATAACTAGGAAAAATTTAGACATATTTAGAAGCTAAAAAAGAATGAATATATTTTTCATTCTTTTTTTGATATAATGATTTTGTTAGAGGTATATTTATGATTTATGTTGTTGGAGATTCTACTGTTTCTAGTTTTGTAGAAACATATTATTATCAAAGATATGGTTGGGGAACCCAACTTGCTAGATTTATGAAGGATGTTAAAATTATTAATTTAGCATATAGTGGTAGAAGTTCATTAAGCTTTTTAAAAGAAAAGAACTATAATGAATTTAAAGATAATATAAAAAGAGGAGATTTCCTTTTTATAGGCTTTGGCCATAATGATGAAAAAGATGATGATAAGAATAGATATACAAATCCTAAAGGTTCTATTAGTGAAGTAGGTTCTTTTAAGAATGTTTTATATGAAAACTATATAAGAATCTGTGAAAAGGTTGGAGCTACTCCAATTTTAGTTACACCAGTTGCTCGTTTATCTGAAACTAATGAATATACAGGAACTTGTATTCATATAACAAAAAATGGTGATTATAGACAAGCTTTAATTGAACTTGGTAATGAAGTTGGAATTGCTTGCGTTGATCTTACTACTTGGTCAGCTAATTTGGACAAATCTTTAGGCTATAATAAAGCGGCATTAACTCATGCAATAACTAAAGGAAAAGAATTAAACGGAGAAATAGTTCCAGATATTTTAACTGTTGATAATACGCATTTAAATATATATGGAGCTCGTTTATGTGCTTATTATATTTGTAAGACTCTTAAAGAATTAAAACATCCCATTAGTTCATTATTAATAAATGAAATAAATATGCCAAATGAAGAAAATGATTTAATTCGTGATAAAGATTATGTTTATGTACCATATGTTGAGCCTGATTTTAGTTTATATAAAGCTCAGGAATGGTATAAAACAGAAGATAAGAATTATGTTGGTGTAGCTTTTGGTGATACTGGGCGTGGAGCTATTGATACAGCTAATGGTTATATGGCATATCAAAAAAATGATAAATTTATTGTTGGCCAAAAATTAGGTGAAGATACAATTGTTCCACTTGGAAAAATTGCGTTAAATAGCGAAGGTGCAGCTTTTGTAGGACGAAAAGTAAGCGTTACTAGAAACTTTACTTTCGAAGCAGATGCTAAGGTGTTATTTACAACAAGTGATAATACTAGTGGATTTGGTATTTCATTAAGAGATGATTTTTATCTTGATTTAAATATTCCAGATAAGACAATTACTAGTAATTATGTTGCAAGCGGTTTGTTGAATGGTGTGGATAATTTATATATTAATTTTGATAGAAAAAATCATGTTTTAGAAAAGAACGATAATACATTATTATATAAATTTGTTACGGGTGATACAGCTCATTTCAAAATTTATAGATTAGGACAAGTTGTAGAAGTTACAACTATATTTAAAGGAAAAACTTTTGTTAATACATATACTGATTTTGATTTTACTACAATTGATAAATTTAATATGTATTTAACAATGTTTGCGGCTC
>JAEELC010000172.1 GCA_016288675.1 Acholeplasmatales bacterium
CTGATGATGGTGCAGAGACAGATCTAGATTTAGGTCATTACGAAAGATTTATTGATGAGAATTTAACTCAAGAATCAAATATTACAACAGGTAGAGTTTATCAATCTGTTATTTCTAAGGAACGTAAAGGTGAATATTTAGGAGCGACTGTTCAAGTTATTCCTCATATTACAAATGAAATTAAAGATAAATTAAAGAAAGCTGCAGAAGTATCAAATGCTGATGTTGTAATCACTGAAATCGGTGGTACAGTTGGTGATATTGAATCTACACCTTTCTTAGAAGCCATTCGTCAAGCTCGTCGTGACTTTGGTTATGAAAATACATTATATATACATACTACACTTGTTCCATATTTACATGCAGCAGGTGAAATTAAAACTAAGCCTACGCAACATTCTGTAAAAGAATTACGTGGTATTGGAATTCAACCAGACATTATTGTACTTCGTACAGAAGTAGAATTAACTAAGGAACAAAAGAGTAAAATTAGCTTATTCTGCGATGTTCCTGAAGAAGCTGTTATTGAATCATGCGATTGCAAAATCTTATATGAAATAGTAGATAAATTACATAATCAACATATTGATGATGTAATTTTACATCATTTTAATATAGATGCTCCACAAGCTGATTTAAGTAGTTGGGACTCATTTGTTGATAGAGTTAAGAATTTATCAAATAATGAAGTGAAAATCGCTTTAGTAGGTAAATATGTAGCTCTTCAAGATGCATATATATCTGTTAATGAAGCATTGAAGGCTGCTGGATATGAATATAATGTAAAAGTAAATATTATACCAATTCAAGCAGAAGATATTAATCAAAATAATGTTGCAGATATTTTGAAGGATGTTGATGGATTACTTGTCCCAGGTGGATTTGGAGTTCGTGGTACAGAAGGTAAAATTGCCGCAATTAATTATGCGCGTAAGAATAATTTACCATTCCTTGGTATATGTTTAGGTATGCAACTTGCATGCATTGAATATGCTCGTAATGAGTTTGGATATACTGATGCTAATTCAACAGAATTAGATCCTAATACAACTCACCCTATAATTGATTATTTACCTGATCAATATAAAGGTATTGAATTAGGTGGTACATTAAGACTTGGTTTATATGATTGTAATTTAGAAGAAAATAGTTTAGCTAATAAATTATATAAATCTTCAGTTATTGAAGAACGTCATAGACATAGATATGAGTTTAATAATAAATATTTAAATGTATTATCACGTGATTTGTTTGCATCAGGTATTAATCCTCAAACTGGTTTGGTAGAAATTGTTGAGTTAAAGAATCATCCATATTTTATAGCTTGTCAATTCCATCCAGAATTTAAATCACGTCCTTATAGAAGTCATCCACTATTTAATGGATTAATTGAAGCTGCAATTAATAAGAAAAACAATTAATATATGGTATAATAACCTTATATAAAGGAGACTAACTTATGAAAATTGTATTAATCAATGAAAATTCACAAGCTTCTAAAAATGAACTTGTATTTAACACATTAAAGCGTGTAGTAGAACCTAAGGGACATACAGCTTATAACATCGGTATGTTTGGTGCTGAAGATCAATCTTTAACATATGTTCAAAATGGTATCTTAGCTGCTGTATTATTAAATAGCGGAGCTGCTGATTTCGTAATTACTGGTTGTGGTACTGGTAGTGGAGCTATGTTAGCATGTAATGCTTTCCCTGGTGTTAACTGTGGTTTAATTGTTGATCCTAGCGATGCATATATGTTTGCACAAATCAATGATGGTAATTGTGTTTCATTCCCATTTGCAAAAGGATTTGGATGGGGTGCTGAATTAAATCTTGAATACTGCTTTGAACAATTATTTAAAGGTGAAAAAGGTCAAGGTTATCCAGCTGAACGTAGAGAACCTGAACAAAGAAATAAGAAGATTTTAGACCAAGTTAAACTTGCTACATTTAAACCTCTAGCAGAATCATTAAAAGAAATTGATAGAGATTTAGTTAAATCTGCATTAAACAGACCAAGCTTTATTTCATATTTTGCTGAAAACTGTAACGATGCTGAATTAAAAGCTGTTGTGGAAGAAATTTTAAAATAATATAAAAAATATATTTAATTATAAATCATATTATCATTAATAAAGATAATATGATTTTTTTATTGTTTTATTTTTTTAAAAATGATATATAAATTAGTGCTAAACATTAAAAAAATGAGAGTTAAACCGGGCAAAAGTGATTATTTTCAATGATCAAGATTTAGAGTTGGAATATAGGGGGATAAAATATAATGATTTTTGATGCAAAAAAGGAAGATATAAATATCGATAATGCGAAAGATATTTTTATCATTATTCAAATTATAAACAGATAATTGGAATCATTCCTATGTTAGATCAATTAGGATATACTGATGCATTATATAAATATATAGAAGAAATCTATAATCCAATGTTAGAAAATTATGATAAACCACGTGAATATTTAGATAAAAGAAATGTTAAATATAAAGAACTGATAGGTTTAAAAAATTTATTACCTTATCGCTATATGATGGAAGTATATAAAGATAGAAAAGATATTTTAGATTTATTAAAGAAATAAAAAATAAAAGAGTTGTTATTCTAGTTTTAGATAATAATCTAGAATATACAACTCTTTTTATTTATATATTATTGAAGATCTTTTTCATGAATACCAAATACATTATCAATTGGATTATCATCGTCAGGATATTGAATTAGATTAAGTTCTTCAGCTACTTCATACATAATGTCATTAACACCTCTGTAATCTGCATCAAACATATCGAATGTTAAATCATCTAATGCTCCAAATAATTCATCTGGGGCTTCTTCGTGACGTTCAATATAACCTAATACCTTTTGTTCAAAATCAGATAGCTTTTCTAAATCTTCCTCTTTATGATCATCTTCATTAGATAATTCATTTTGGAAGTCATTAACATAAAGAAGAAGATTAATAGTTTTAGCATTCTTATTCATTCCTAATACATTATTTCTATATTCTTTGTGAAGAATAGTTGTAATAGTTACAAAGTGATCATGTAAGTAATCAAATCCATGCTCGAAAATATTTTCTAAATAATCTTCAACACTGCCTTGTTCATTATATAAGTTATTAATATAGTCAACAACTCCTATAACATGCGAAATACGAGATATTATTGGCGATTTAAGTTTAATTAATTCGTTAATTAAATCTATATTTTCATTTTTCCAATCTTCATAGTCTTCAAAAATTGTCATATTGTTATATCCTTTCTAAAGAAGAAAACTCTTTGTCAGAGGACAAAGAGTTTTATCTTATTGCTTGTTTTCGTTACGAGTCTTCATTTGTGGGAATAAGATAACGTCACGAATAGTTTCTGATTCTGTTAAGAAGATACATAATCTATCAATACCGATACCAATACCACCAGCTGGAGCCATACCATATTCTAGAGCATCTAGGAAGTCTTGGTCCATACCGTTAGCTTCATCGTTACCTGATTCCTTTTCCTTTAATTGTTCAAGGAATCTTTCTTTTTGATCAATTGGGTCATTTAATTCTGTATAAGCATTTGCAAACTCATGTCCACCGATATATAGTTCGAAACGTTGTACGAATCTTGGGTCTTTTGGATCCTTTTTAGTTAATGGAGAAATTTCAATTGGATGTCCCATTAAGAATGTAGGTTGGATTAAATCTTCCTCACAGAATTGTTCGAAGAAGGCATTAATAATATGACCTACTGTGAAGTGTGGTTCAACTGGAACATTATGTTCTTTAGCAATAGCAATTGCTTCTTCTAGAGTATAGTTATTGTTCTTGAAATCAACACCACATTTTTCCTTAATAAGTTCGCACATTGAAGCTTTTCTAAATGGCTTAGATATATCAATCTTTTCACCTTCACGGTTGAATGGGTTTAAGAATTCTTCCTTACCAGCAACAGTTTGAGCAGCATAACGGATTACACCTTCGCATAAGTCCATCATAGAATCTAGATCACCAAATGCTTGATATAATTCAACAGTAGTAAATTCTGGGTTATGAGTTCTATCCATACCTTCATTACGGAAGATACGGCCGATTTCATATACTCTTTCTAAACCACCAACGATTAATCTCTTTAAATGTAATTCAGTAGCGATACGTAAGTAGAAGTCTGCGTCTAAAGCGTTATGATGTGTAATGAATGGACGAGCAGAAGCACCACCTTGAATGTTTTGAAGAACTGGTGTTTCAACTTCAATAAATCCATTATTATCGAAATAGTTTTGCATAGCACGGATGATACGTGGACGCATAATAGCTGTACGCTTTGCATCTTGATTCATGATAAGATCAAGATATCTTCTACGGTAGCGTTCCTCAGTATCAGTTAAACCATGGAACTTTTCTGGAAGTGGCTTTAAAGCTTTAACTAAGTGAGTATATTCAGTACAACGAATAGATAATTCACCAGTTTGAGTCTTCATCATAGTACCCTTAACACCTACGATGTCACCAATGTCAGCTAGCTTGAATAAATCATACATAGCTTCACCTACAACATCTTTTCTGATGTATACTTGCATGAATCCTGAACGGTCTTGAATAGAGAAGAATGAAGCTTTACCCATCTTACGGATAAACATAATTCTACCAGCAACATTAGCCTTGAAACCTGCTCCTTCAAGTTCTTCCTCAGTTTTGTCAGAATATTTATCTTTTAAATCTTGCGCATGGTCATCAGCATCATATCTTTGACCAAATGGATCGATTCCTAAATCAATATATTTTTGTAACTTTTCACGTCTTACTTGTTCTTGTTGTGTTAATAAATCAGACATAATTATTCCTCCATGAAAATAGTCAATGTATTATACCACAAATATTATATATTTGATAGTATTCGCACTCGTTAATTATACCTTAGTTTTGTAAAAAAGAAAAGAAAAATGCAAAAAAAAGAGGCCTTAAGCCTCTTAAAACGCTATTAAGCCTTGTTTTCAGAACCAAGAACTTCTTTAATTTTGTGTAAAACGATATCATGAACAGCTTGACGAGAGTCAGTTAAGTATTGACGTGGGTCAAAATGATCAGGATGTTCAACTAAATGCTTACGAACCATTGCTGTGCAAGCAAGTCTAATGTCTGAGTCAATATTAATCTTACAAACAGCCATTTGACTAGCCTTCTTTAATAATTCTTCTGGTACACCAATTGCATCAGGCATAGAACCACCGAATTTATTAACCATAGCTACATAATCTTGCATAACAGAAGAAGCACCATGTAATACGATTGGGAATCCTGGAAGACGCTTTTGAACTTCTTCAAGAATATCAAAACGTAACATTGGTTTAGTACCTGGCTTAAACTTATAAGCACCGTGTGAAGTACCAATTGCAATAGCTAGTGAGTCTACACCAGTACGCTTAACGAAATCTTCAACTAAATTAGGGTCAGTATAAGAATGAACTTCACTCTTAACATCTTCCTCAACACCAGCTAAAACTCCAAGTTCACCTTCAACAGTGATATATCTAGGGCTAGATGGATGTGCTGAAATATCATGAGCATCTTCAACAACTTTACGAGTTAAAGCTACATTTTCTTCATATGATAATGAAGAACCATCAATCATAACACTTGTGAATCCTTGATCAATACAGTCTTTGCAAGTTTCAAATGTGTCACCATGGTCTAGATGTAATGCGATAGGGA
>JAEELC010000173.1 GCA_016288675.1 Acholeplasmatales bacterium
AGTAATTGTTACATATGGGATCCCATCTGGTGATTCATATGTAAATTGATTTTCATAATTAGTTACTGTAATACCCATTAAGCCTCTAGAAATATCACCATTTTTTTCATAAAGATCTAGATATTCTTTATAAATATAGTCATATCTAATTACTCTATTATTAGCAATAACATGATCAGTTATAATATCTTTATCACTACTATCTGTTATACTATAAGATACTCCTAAAAATGATCCATCCTTCTTATAAATCGCACAGCCTAATTCATTTGAATTAAGAGCTATACTTGTTGATAAATATCCTAAATTTATATTAGATAATATACCTTCTTTTAGAGTTAAGAATGTACTAGTTTTAGAATCTACTGTAGGACAAGATAAACTGTATACAGCTTCTCCTCTTACTTCTTCTGACTCACTTTTTTCCACAACAGAATATTCATTATCTGATTCAAAGCTATATAAAGCTATATAATTCTTTTTATCAGTTCCTATATATTTAGCACCATATGTTTCATCAATTGTTTTCACAACATTTAATTCAATTGGATTATTCTTACTATTTAATAATCCTGGTGCTATACAATAATATGTATATTTTTTACTTATTAATGATACATTTTCTTTTTTATCAATAATTACCCCATTGTAATGGTAATTATCATTAGCAATTAATAAATTAGAACTCTCATTATTTCTAACTACACTAGTATTTAGTGAATCATCATATTTAATCTTAGTTCTATCATCAACGCTTACTATCAGTGTCTTCTTACAACCTGTTAAGAATAGGAGTGGAAGTAAGAAGATTAATAAATATCTCTTCTTCATATTTCCTCCTACATATTGTTGTTAGTTAAGAATGTTTTTACTTCATCTAAAGAAATTGTATAATTTAATCCATCAACAACTACACGATCAGTACCTTCAGTTGTATATGTAGTTTTCTTGAAATTAATACCAATTAATTCACCCTTTAAATTAAATAATCCACCACCTGAATTACCTGGATTAATAGGACAAGTTGTTTGAATTACTTCGAGGTCTGTTGAACTAATTTTACAATTATAGCTTACTTGATTAGTTGTTTCATAAATTTCTTTAGATACTACACCAGAACATACAGAATTAAAATAATCTAATGATAATGGACATCCAATTGCTATTACTGCTTCTCCCTTTGTAACAAGAATTTCTTTATCATAAGATATTTTATTTACTTGATAATCATTAGAACTTTCAAATGTTAATACAGCTAAATCTTTAGCAGGAGCTAATGCCCCTGTGATATTAGCTTTTATACGAGTTGATGTATTATTTACATAAATATAAAAATTAGAACCATCATCACCTATAAAATCACTAACAACGTGGTAATTTGTAATAACATAATATTTATTATCTTCTTTTTTAAATATTACTCCACTACCTAAAGAAGCAGTATTAGTTAAACTTGATATACAGCTTACTGCTACACATCCACCTTCTACCTTTTTAACAACATCAGTAATGGTTGTAGAAATATCAGTTACAGTAACATCAGAATCATCATAGATTACTTTATCTTCAAATGCTGAACAGCTTGATACGCTAGTTACAGCTAAACAACCTAATATTACACCAAAAATTCTTCTCTTCATAATATTACTCCTTTATGTTATAAACCTTTAATGCATTTTGATAAGTGATGTTTTCTACATCTTCTATTGTCATATTTTTAAGATTAGCCAAAGCTAGAGCTACATAATGAACATAGCTTGATTCATTACGTTTTCCTCTAAAGGGTTCTGGTGTTAAAAAAGGACAATCAGTTTCTATTAATAGGTGAGAAATATCAATGCCTTGGGCAACACGCTTGGGTTCCTTGGCATTTTTAAATGTTAAAGGCCCTCCTAGTGAAATATACCACCCCATTTTAACATATTCCCGTGCAAGCTCTAAGCTTCCTGAATAGCAATGCATTATACCATAAACTTGTCCTTCATATTTTTTTAGCATATCAAATGTTTCTTGATGTGCATCGCGTGAATGAATAATTAAAGGTAGATTAAACTCTATGGACATTTTAATTTGTTCTTCAAAAAGCCTCATTTGTCTTTCTTTATCAAATGGTTCCCAATGAAAATCAAGTCCACATTCTCCAAGTGCATATACTTTATGAGTTTTAATAAACTCCCTTAAAGATGCTAAATTAGCATCAATATCTTCAAATTGTGTATCCGGATGTAATCCTGCACTTGAATACATATTTAATTCTTGAGCCAAATTGTATGCAACTATATTATTATTTGTATTAAATCCTACAAACATGCATTTTGTATTTGTCTCATATAAACGTTTAATACAATTAATCCTATCTATATCAAAATCTTCCTCAAACAAGTGAGAGTGTGTATCGAAAAACATATAATCACTCCTTACATAAATTATATCATATAATTTTTAATATATTTTACGATTTAATAAATTTTGTTAAATATGAACGCATTTATGAATGCATTTATTTTCGTTCGCGTTTCGTTCGAACGATTTGAATTTATATTCACCAATACTAAATAAAAATGACCTATGACTTTTATATCATAGATCATCTAAATGCTAATTATATTAATATATTTACTCGACTTGTTTTTCAAAATTTTTCCACGAAATGTAGCATACCGTCTCAACAATGTGCTCATAGATG
>JAEELC010000174.1 GCA_016288675.1 Acholeplasmatales bacterium
ACATACGATAGATGAAGTTGTTAAATGCGGTATATGGCGGCAATTGGCCAACAAATTCTTCAACAGCATATCGTTGACATTCTGTCAAGTACATGAAGAGTGAATTTTTATTCTCCAATCGTTCATTTAACTCTTTCAATGCTTTTTGGTCAACATCTTTCCATGTACGGTTTGCACGAGTGACCATTAAGTTGACTGTTCCCATATTGAGTAAAGCTGAGGGGATGGAGTTGTCGTCCAAGTTTGGATATTCTACAATTGCAATTTCGTTTGGCAATAAGTCGGGACAGATATCTTTGATATCCTTGGCCATGATGAAACGGCTATCTTCTGCCAGATAGTCCTCATCGTAAGTGATACGGCGTACTTGAAGACCTATTGAAATCCAATAGTTTTCCAGTTCCTGGGCAATATAACTCTTACCATTAGCGGCGTCTGTAGAGATGAGATTGAGCACGTTCTGTTTACCTTCTTCGAAGTGGGGAAGAAGCGCTTTGCTGAGTTGACGTAAAGCCATATCAGCAATGGTCTTGTTGAATCGTCGATAGCGTAAATTACTTTCTTTGGGGAAGCAACCTATTACAGGAATCTGTGTAATTCGCTCTGAACGCATTCTGTCACGAAGAGTTCTATCGAGTAATTCTATTATGAAGAAATATAATGTTACAAAAATAAATGTTAAAAGGAACGTGCCTAATAATGTCATCATACGATTTGTCGGTTGGGCATTCATGGGGAACATTGGTGGGTTCAATACACGTAATGTTGCTGTTGACATCTGCAGATTCTTTTGGCGCAGACGGGCTGAATTCAATGCTTTCAGCATCTCCATGTAATTTCCTTCAATAAATGCAATATGGCGATCTTTCCTGGATAAAGTAGCGCCAATAGGGGCATAATAGAGTATCTCGTTATCTAATTTTTCGCGCATAATATCCTGAGCAGATTCTTGAGCTTTGGTCTTTTCTAATAATAGAACCTGATCCAGCCATTTACTTACCATATCGCTAGCTTTGACGCCTGCCTCAGTATTGTAATTACCCGCTTCTATGTCTTTTACTAAACTTTTGACATTGTTGGAGGCACTTTGAAGCATTTTTTCTGCTTTGGCTAGTTCGAGTTGTGATTCTACTTCATTACCTCCTCCCTCACTATTCATTAGTTTGAGATTTGAAATTCGAGATTGAATACGAGAAATATCTGTTACTTGGTTTGTAAAGTCTCTGTTAGCTTTGATGATTTTTGCTCTATCTCCCAATTGATGTTCTAGATAGTTCATCAATGCACGGGTTGTCGTTTTGTCTATAATCAGATTATTATCAGATCTCTTTTGGCTTGCATCAAGTGATGACAATTGACTTGTCTGCTCGCCATAATTGATAATCCTTTTTTCAATGTTGTAACGAATGAGATCGTCTTCAGCGTTAGTCAGAATACGGTATAAACGAGCTACCTCACGTTCAAAGAACTTGATGACATTGTTGGTCTCGCCATAGCGTAATAAGCCATATTGACGTGCAAAAACATCGTTTAGAATATCAAGCGTATTATATGCAATACCAGGGTCGTTACATGAATAGCCAATATCAATAATGTCACTTTTGTTAAGTTGAACTACTTTTAAGCGGCTAATGATGCTGTTAATACCAAAATATTGGTGATAGTTGGTTAGGCCAAAAACATAGTTGTCGGCAGATGGGCGTTCATAGGCTTTGAGGTTGGCATATGTGGCATTCTCGCTGTTGTGATTGATGAGCGCCTTCACTTCGACAGGAACACTGTTCTGTAGCATTCGGAAATGTTCGGCTGATATGTAGTTGTTGTCTTTGTTTGGATTGCCATACATCATGCATCTAGCAAACAGTCGAAGTGATACTTCATGAATTGTCGCATCCGTTGTAATTAATAAAATGAGGTTTGTAATGTTGGTTTGTGAATTACCACCTGCGGTACCAGATCCTCCTTCAAGGTTGTAACCTGTAATCATGCCCGTATAAATGGTTGTGTTGGTATCGAAAATACGTTCCATATCGCGGGTGGAAAACCATGCTACTATCAATGCAATCATTGGTAAGATGATAAGGTACCATCTTATTTTAAATAGAAATCTGACAATATATCTGAATAAATCCATAGTTGCAAATATGTTAAATTATTTTGCTTTTTTTGCAGCCTTCGCTGCGGCTTTTGCAGCTTTTGCCTCTGCTTTGGCGGCTTTAAGATCTGCTTTCGCAGCTTTTGCCTCAGCCTTAGCTAATTGTTTTTCGAATCTTATTTCTTTTTCTTTATCTTCTTTCTCTAATTTCTTGATTCTTTTCTCAGTTGCCTTGCTTTCTTTAGCAATTTCTTTGGCAGATTTATGCAGACTCTTATCAAGCGTAATTTCTGTAGTGGCATTCGTTATAATGGGTGTATGAGTTAAAATCTCGAGTGTGATAATGTCTGTCGTGATTTCTGTTTGCAAAGATTGGTAGCTAGCGACTTGTGAACTTTCGTGCATTTTTGTTCCTGCGTAGGTGGAAATTTCCATATTTCCATTTTCAAAATCTTCACGATCTAATGCACCGGCTCCTTGGAAGGCCGCTGCAGCTTCTCCTAGTGTCTTGAGAGATACTAAATTATTCGTAATTTTAATAAACAACGTGGCAATTTGTAACTTTAGTTGATCATATGCTATGTCTTTTTGGATTACAGCTTGTTCTACATCAAGTCTTTTGCGTTTTACTGCTGCTGTCAGATCCAAAATGTCTTCTACTGGGATTGCTAAACCAATACCAATATTCCAATACGCAGATTTTGATCCTTGATATTGATAAATGGTTGCACTATATGCAGACGAACTATTACCCCACATATCTCCGATGCCATAACTATAGCTAGCATGACCTGTAAGGTATGAGAAAATGTGACGTTTCTGTTTGGCAACTTCTGCTTCTGCAAGTTGTCGTGCATTTTCTAATGATAATATCTGAGGACTTGATTTAGCATTCTCGAATAATACTGCTAATGGGGGCAGACGGAATTCAGAAAAGTTGATGTCTTTTTCGTTACTTGAATCGAAAAAACCTGCACTGATACCGCTCTCGTTGAACTGGGCGAGGGCAGTGGTGTAGGTTGTAGCCAATGCAAAAATGAATATCAGTCGTCTGAATCTGTTCATTTCAATAGGGATTTAGTTATACATTCTCCTTCTGGACGAAGGCAAAGAAAGTACGGAAAAGGATCTTCATATCCAACCAGAAATTATAGGTCTGGCCGTACTTGATATCGAGTTGCTTGCGCTCCTCAGCTGACATCATGCCGCCCTTGCCACGCTCCTCTACCTGCCACAGACCT
>JAEELC010000175.1 GCA_016288675.1 Acholeplasmatales bacterium
CAAGGCTTAAATGAAGAAAAGATTATTAAATCTTTTGGTTCAATTGAAAAGATTATTAAAGAAGAAGCTTATAAAGAAGAAGATATTTATAAAATTTATATTAAATTACAAAACAATGATGTTAAATTAATTTTTAATAATTCTAAAAAAATTGATGTATCTGTTATAGATGGTAATTTAGATGATTTTATAATTACTAATAAGAAAAATAATTTTTCAATAATGAGCCAAGAAAATATTTTTAAGCCTAGTGCTTCAGGTGATTTAGAAATTAGTATACCTAATAATACTAATTTAAATCTTGAGGTATCTACTACTAGTGGAGATATATTTACCGATGAAATTAATGCTAGATTTATAAAATTATCTACTGTATCAGGAGATATTAAAGCTAATAAGATTAATTCTAAAGAAATATTAATTAATACAATTTCTGGAGATGTATATAGCATAGATTTAAATAGTGATCAAATTAAATTTAGAAGTGTATCAGGTGATTTTAAAATTACTAATTTAAAAGGAGATAATTTAACTGTTAATACTGTATCAGGTGATGCAGTATTAAGAAATTGTACTATTAAAAATCTACCTAGCTTAGCTAGTGTATCAGGTAGTATTTTAATTAACGGAAAGGATAAAGCTAAATCTATTAAGAATTTCTTTGCAAATTTAGGGGGTAAAAAACATGAAGATTAGAGAAAAGATTGTAGCGATTACACCATTTGTATCCTTAATCGCATTTATATTAATTGGCTATTATACAGGATATTGGCATCCTGCATGGACTGTATTCTTATTAATTCCAGCAATGCCTTTTATTGTTGGACTTCAAAAATTTCACATTTCATATCCATTAATTACAGTTTTAGTATATGTTATTTTAGGTATTATTTTTAAGGATAAATGGTGGCATCCTGGTTGGGTTATATTCTTAACAATACCTGTTTATTATATTTTAACAGCTGATATAAAAAAGCATAAGAAGGAGCATAAGAGCTTTACAATAAATCTAGATGAAGATGATGATTAATTTCATCATTTTTTATTTTTATTTGGTATAATAAAAATGGTGATTAATTTATGAATATTTTATTCTTCTTAAAACCTAAGAGTGATATTACATATTTAAATAGAAATGATTCTTTATTTGAAGCTATAAATATTTTTAGAACAACTAAATATAATGAGCTTCCAGTTTTAAATAATGAAGGAAAGTATGTGTTTACTATATCTGTTGCAGATTTATTATATGCAATTAAAGATATGAAGTTTTATAATGATGAGCAGGCTAAAAGAATTAAGATTGCTCAAATAAAAAGAATGAAGGATATTTTACCTGTGTATATTGAGAGCGATATGAAGGATTTAATTAATTTATCCTTAAGTGAAAACTTTGTACCTGTACTAGATGATAGAGATATTTTTATTGGTATTGTACGCCGTAGAGATATTATTTCATATTATGTAGAAAGTGAAAGAAATAATAATGGAAAATAAATATAATATTTTAAATGAAGATATATTTGTTTATGATGTTAGAAATGATAATTATGAAACTTTAAAAAAATATTTTTCTAGATTTCTAACAATAAATGAAATTAATGAAATAGAATCTTATAAATTAGAACAGGATAAAATTTGTAGAATTTTATCTTATTCTATTCCTAAGATTAAATTGGCAAAAGAATTAAATATAAATCCTTGTGATATAGTAATTATTAGAGATAAGAATAAAAGACCACTTTATAAAGATTATAATTATTATTATAGCGTTAGTCATACTAAGAATTATTTAGCATTTGTTTTATCAAAAGAAAATGTTGGTCTTGATATAGAAGAAAGAGTTTTAAGAGATTTTAAAGCTATTAGTTATGTATCAAGTGAAGAAGAATATAATGAATGTAAGGAGCCTGATGATTATTATACATTATGGACTTTTAAAGAAGCTTATGCAAAACTAAAAGGAACAGGAATTACTAAAGAGCTTAAAAATATTTTGACTTATAAATATAAAAATAAGCAAACTATATATATTAATCATTTAGTTATCACATTAGTTAAAGAATAGGTTAAATTGTAAAATCACCTTGAGTTTTATTATTATTTTGTTATAATAAAACCTGGTGATTTTTTTATGTCAGTTTTAAAAGCAACTTCTGTTTCTCATGGTTTTGGTGAGAGAACAATTTTAGAAAATGCAACATTCCAATTAAATAAAGGTGAACACGTTGGTCTTATTGGTAATAATGGTGAAGGTAAGACTACTTTCTTAAATATTATTACAGGTAATATTACTCCAGATTCTGGTAAGATTGAATGGGCTAAGAATATAACTATTGGTTATTTAGATCAATATACTAAGCTTGAAAAAGGTCTTACTATTAAAGAATATTTACGTACTGCCTTTGATAATGACTTTAAGATGGAGCAACGTACATTTGAACTATATGACAAGATGGCTACTGCAAGTGATGAAGAGGTAGCAGAAATGATGGAAGAAATTGGAGAAATTCAAACTGAACTTGAAGCTTCTGGTTTCTACGACATTGATGCTAAAATCGAACAAGTTGGTAACGGTCTTGGATTAGGTGATTTAGGTTATGATAGAGACGTAACTGATTTATCAGGTGGTCAAAGAAGTAAGGTATTATTAACTAAATTATTATTACAAAATCCAATGATTTTAATTTTAGATGAACCTACTAACTATTTAGACGTTGAACATATTAATTGGTTAACTAATTATTTATTAAATTATGAGAACGCATTTATTCTTGTATCTCATGATATTCCATTCTTAAATAAAGTAGTTAATGTTATTTATAATCTTGAAGCTGGTAATATGCGTAGATATACTGGTGACTACGAAACATTTAAGACTTTACATGAGACTGAATTATTACATCAACAAATGGCTTATGATAAGCAACAAAAAGAAATTGATAAGCTAGAAAAGTTTATTGCTAAAAATAAAGCTCGTGTTGCAACTACAGACCTTGCTAAGTCTCGTCAAAGAAGACTTGATAAGATGGTTATTTTAGAAAAGCCAAGTGAACAAATTAAACCTACATTTAGATTTAATGAAGCTCCTGCAAGTGGTAGATTTGTAGTAGCTTTAGAAGATGTTGTAATTGGTTATAATGAACCATTAACTCGCCCTATTAACTTAGTTATTGAAAAAGGACATAAGGTAGCTATTAAGGGTGCTAATGGTATTGGTAAATCTACATTATTAAAAACTATTCTAGGTAAGCTTAAGCCTATTAGTGGTAAGGTTGAACTTGATTATAAGCTAGAACCAGGTTATTTCCAACAAGAAGAAGTTGGAAGCCATAAGCAAGCTTTAGAAGAAGTTTGGGATATGTATCCAGCTATGACTCAAGCAGAAGTACGTGGTGCTCTTGCAAGCTGTGGTTTAACTAAGGAAAAGATTGAATCATTAATGATCGTTTTATCCGGTGGTGAACAAGCTAAGGTACGTATTTGTAAGATTATGCTAAGTGAAACTAACTGTCTTGTATTAGACGAACCTACTAACCACTTAGATAATTTAGCTAAGGAAGCTTTAAAGGAAGCCTTAGAAAAATATAAAGGTACTGTTATTCTAGTTTCTCATGAACCAGAATTCTATGATGGCTTATGTGATACAATCTTAAATGCAGAAGAATGGACATTAAAGATTGTATAAAAAAATATTTTTAAATTTGTGATTTTTTAATTATTTGATATACAATTTAAAATATTATTAAATTATGACTTAAGATTAAATTCTTAAGTCATTTTTTTTATAAATTGTTTGATTACTTGTAAATTTTTAAATTTTTTTTAAAAATTTGATTTTAATTTTTTATTTGGTAATATATAGGTACACTAGTGCAAAAAACAAATATTTTAAGGAGGTTATTATGTATAACTATGTAATGCTAATGGGGAGATTATGTACTGAACCAGATGTAAAGACCAGCGCAAGTGGTGTTGATTATACTAATTTACTCTTAGCTGTAAGCAGACCATTTAAAAATCCAGATACTAATAAGTATGATACTGATTTTTTCCCAATTGCTGTATTTAGTTCTTTATGTGATATTTGCAAGCAAAATCTACATAAGGGTGATTGTGTTGCGATTAAAGCGCGTTTAGAAAGAGCTAATTCTAAAATTGAGTCTAAAGAAATTACTCAAACTAATATTGTTGCTGAACGTATTATGTTTATTTCACATTCTAATAAAAATTAGATTATTAATGACCGATTCTCGGTCATTTTTTTAATTTATTTTATTGTTTCTTTCGTTGATTAAAATAGACTTAATTGTTATAATTAGAGTTAGGTGATAATAAAATGAAACAGTATATTGAATTATGTAAAACTATCCTTGAAAAAGGACATAAAAAGGAAGATAGAACAGGTACAGGAACAATTTCTTTATTTGGCTATCAAATGAGATTTAACTTACAAGAAGGATTCCCTTTATTAACAACTAAAAAGGTTCATTTAAAGAGTGTTATTCATGAATTATTATGGTTTATTTCAGGTTCAACTAATATTAAATATTTAGTTGATAATGATGTAAGAATTTGGAATGATTGGCCTTATAAGGCTTATTCAGAATCTTCGGAATTTAAAGGTGAAACTATTGAAGAATTTGCGCAAAAGATTAAAGAAAGCCAAGAATTTGCTGATAAATGGGGTAATTTAGGTCCTGTTTATGGTAAGCAATGGAGAGATTTTAATGGAGTTGACCAATTAAAAGGTATCGTTGAAGAAATTAAAAGAAATCCCAATTCTAGAAGATTAATTTTATCAGCATGGAATCCGGTAGATGTTCCATCTATGGCTTTACCACCATGCCATTGTTTAGTACAATTTTATGTAAATGATAATAAGTTAAGCTGTCAATTATATCAAAGAAGTGCAGATGTATTCTTAGGTGTTCCATTCAATATTGCATCTTATTCATTATTAACAATGATGATTGCTCAAGAATGCAATCTTGAACTTGGTGACTTTGTTCATACATTAGGTGATG
>JAEELC010000176.1 GCA_016288675.1 Acholeplasmatales bacterium
AGTTTCACTTTCACCAACCATCATAGCTTTGATGAATTCATCGTCATCATCAATATTATTAATATCTACAAGCTGTGCACTAATGCCGTTAATTCTTTCTTCAACTTGAGTATAAGGATTATGATGAGTTGTATATAAGGTTCCATCATTTGAAAAGAAGTGGAAGTTTGTGTGTAATCTTTGTGATTCATAATATAAATCTTTTATTAATGAACCTTTAATTGTATGAGCTGAAAGAACTTTTCCGCTATTGTTTAAAGCAATTACTCCGCCGTTATAAGTAAGAGTTGCATCAGAATCAAGATTTAGATTTAATTTATCTATTAAAGGTTTTACACCAGCTAAAGGACGACCGGATGCTAAAACGAAATGGCCTCCATTTTTTCTAAATTTTTGTATTGCCTCATAATTTTATTTAGTTATTTGTTTATCATTTGTAAGAAGTGTACCATCAAGGTCACAGCATATAAGTTTAATCATAATTTCCTCCAAGAAAAAAACAGGTCTAAGCCTGTTTATTTTACTTTAAATTCTTATAGATTAAGAAACCTAAAGAAATAATGAATGCAGATACCATTGCAATTACTAAAATCCAAATAAGGATTTTACCTGCAGTAGAATATGCTGGATTTTGATATTTCTTTTTTAGTTCAGCTTTTTGAGCTTTTCTTAATTCTTTAGCTTGCTTCTTAGCACGTTCAGCACGAACTTTAGCCATTTTTTCATCGTAGATTTGCTTTTTTGATTTTTGTTCTACGATTTCTGTGTCTTTAACCTCTTCACTCATACTTACACCTACTTGTTTTATTTTTAAATCAAATTATGCTATTATTATATTATAAAATGTTACAAAAATAAAGAGGTGATTTAGTAATGGCTAATAATCATGCACATGTAATTTTCCACATAGACATGAATATGTTTTTTTGTTCAGTTGCTGTTATAAAAAATCCCTCATTAAAAGGGAAGGCCTTTGTTTGCGGTAGAGCAAATACAACTAAGGGAGTTGTCTCTACCGCAAGCTATGAAGCGCGTAAATTAGGTATCCATTCAGCTATGCCATTGGTAGAGGCTTTAAGAATAAAAAAGGATTTGATTGTTATTGAATCTGATTGGCAAATGATTAAAGAATATCATTATAAATTTATTAATTTAATAAAGGAATATACTAAGATTATTGAAGTTGCTAGTGTTGATGAGGTATATGCGGATATGACTCAAATATCTAAATATAGAAATCCTCTTGAAATTGCAAAGGAAATACAAGTTAGATTAGTAAAAGAATATCACTTGCCTTGTTCTATTGGTATTGCTCCAACTTTGTTTTTAGCAAAAATGGCAAGTGATATGAAAAAGCCTTTGGGCTTAACTGTAATTAGAAAACGTGATTCCTTATCAATACTAGGAAATTTATCTGTAAAAACTATTTTTGGTATTGGTAAGAAGACTTATCCTCTTTTAATTTCAAATGGTATAGAAACTATTTCTGATTTTTTTGATGAAGAGAACAAAGATTTAATAATATCTTTAATTGGGCAAAATTCATATGATTATGTAATAAATCATGTTAATGGTAATTCAAGTAATGTTGTTGAGCCTAATAGGTATGCTCAAAGTGAATCAATATCTACATCTAATACATTTGATAATCATTTAAGTAATAGTGCTGAAATATTGTTAGAACTTAGAAGACAAACAAGAGAACTTATCTCAAGAATTGTTAATAAAGATTTAATGACCAAGACTGTTACAGTAACAATTAGAAATTCTGAGTTTAAAACTTTAAACAGAAGTAAATCAATTAAATATACTGATGATTTTTATGATATTTTTGAAGTGGTAACAGATTTATTTGAATCAAATTACAATGAAGGAGATTCTATTAGACTTGTTGGAGTTGGATTAGCAAATTTAAAAAGTAAGGAAGAGGTTTTAAAAGAAGATTATAATTTATTTACTTATCAAAGTTTTATTGAACGTGAAGAACGTATGAAGATGACTTTAAAAAATCTTCAAGATAAGTTTGGTATAAATTCTATTACTTTAGGTGTTAAAGAAGATGAAAAAAAGGTGGACAAATAATGCTATATAAACATTATTGTTCACCTTTTTACATATTTATTAAATGATTATAAACATCATTTAAAACCTCTTCAGGAGTAGATGCACCACTTGTTAATAATATATTATTATATTTTTTTATATCATCAGTTAAGTCTTTAGAGGTTTCAACTAACAATGATGCCATATTATTAGAATTAGCTATTTCACATAATCTTTTTGAATTAGAAGACATAACATCTCCTACAACAATACATAAATCAAATCCTTTAGCGTTTAAAATAGCGTTTTGACGTAATGTGGTTGCATTACAAATATTATTATCCAAATATGCTTTAGGATATTTAGCTTGTATAGTATCATATATTTCTTTAGTCTCTAAACTTGATAAAGTGGTTTGATTAGTTACATATATTTTTTCACAATTTATATTTAATAAATTAATATCAGATTTCTTTGTAATTAAATGAATATGGTCACTTTCTTCTAAAATGGCTTCACATTCAGGATGATGTGCTTTTCCTATATAGATGATTTCATAGCCTTTTTCTAGATACTCTAGGACTTTTTTGTGGATAATTAAAACTTTACCACAACTTGCATCTATAATATTTAATCCTTTTGATTTAGCTTTTTCTCTAACTTTATTAGAAATACCATGTGCACTAAATATAACAGTACCAGATTCTATATCATCTAACATTTGAAGACGAGTACGATTTTTTTCTTCAATTGTGATGATACCTTTGCTTGTTAGAGCTGATGTAACTTGTTTATTATGTATTAAATTACCTAAAAGATATATTGGGCGCTTAGTAAGTGTATTATTAGAAGCATCAAGAGCTATTTGAATGGCTCTTTTAACACCAGCACAATATCCATGAGGATTTAGAATTTCAACTTTCATAATATCACCAATCGAATTATATCATAATTAAAATATAATTTGCAAAATTACCTATAAAATGATAAAATTAAAAGTCGAATATAGGAGGTTATTTCTATGCAATTTTTAGGTTATGAAATTAAAGATTATGTTGCAAAAGCTTTAAGTGACTTACATTTTAAAGAATTTTCAAATGTCCAAAAAGAGGTTTTTGCAAATCTAAATAAAGGAAAGAATTTGCTTGTTAAAAGTAAAACTGGTTCAGGAAAGACTCATGCGTTTTTAGTGCCTATTTTTAATGCACTTAATGAAGAGGATCAATCAGTTCAAGCCGTTATTGTATCACCTACAAAAGAGCTTGCTGACCAAACTTATAAGGTTGCTCAACATATCGCATCATTCTCTCCTAAATCAATTAAGATTAAGGAATATAGTGGTGGTAGAGATAGAGAACGTGAAATTGATGAATTAAAAGCTTCTCAACCACAAATTGTTATTGCTACTCCTGGTAAATTAAAAGATTTAGCTGTTGATGAAAATGTATTAAAAATTTATACATCTAAATTCTATGTAATTGATGAAGTAGATATGGTAATGGATGAAGGATTTACTGAAGACATTGATAAGATTACAAATATCTTACCACAAGCTTATATGATGTTTTTTAGTGCTACTTTAAATGAGGTTTTACAACCATTTATTAAAAAATATTTAAATCATCCAATTTTTATTGACTTAAATAATGATAAGCAATTAAATATTACTCATATTTGGATTCCATTAAAGTATAGAACAAAGCAAGAAATGCTTGATCATTTAGTTGAGATTATTAATCCAT
>JAEELC010000177.1 GCA_016288675.1 Acholeplasmatales bacterium
ATTATATAACCCATATTTAAGTTTGTAAATCGAATAATGTCTAATTATAAAGATATATAGAGTTTAATGTTAGTAAAGACTTTATTAAATTTAAGTGTTATAATATAATTTAATAAGAGAAAGAGTGATTTAAATGTTAAATTTTTTAATAAAGAAATCCATTAAAAATTATGAAAAAATAGATGATATAAATGTAAGAAATAGTTATGGTATCTTAGCTGCAATAATTGGAATGATAACTAATGCAATCCTTGTAATATCAAAGATTACAATTGGTTTAGTAACAAATACATTATCAATTGTAGCTAATGGTGTTGATAACCTATCTGACTTTGGAAGTAATATAATTACCCTAGTAGGATTTAAGATTGCAAAAAAGCCAGCTGATAGTGAACATCCTTATGGACATGAGCGTGTAGAATATATAGCTGGACTTATAGTCTCAATGATTATCGTATTTATTGGGGGAAGCTTAGGGATAGAAAGTATTCAAAAGCTTATTAATTATAAATCTTTTGAAATAAGTGATAAGTTATTTTATATTACGATATCAATTTTAATTATTTCATTATTCATTAAAATATATCAATCAATTGTATATAAAAAATTAAGTAAAAGAATCAAAAGCCAATCTTTGCATGACACATGCATAGATTCATTATTTGATTCTATTACTACAACATTAATATTAGTAGGACTAATAATTAATTATGCATTATTAAAAAATAATATACCTTGTCCTTTTTCAATAGATGGTTTACTAGGTGTAATAGAATCAATAATGATTGTAATTTCGGGAATAAACCTAGTTAAAACAGAAGCTAATTATTTAATTGGGAAACCAATTGATAAAGAATATGTAGATTCAATAGTAGAATATATTAATTCATTTGATGCAGTATTAGGAACACATGATGCCTTATGTCATATGTATGGACCTAGTAAATGCTTTATGACAATACATTGCTTGGTAGATGCGAATAAGAGCTTTATAGACATAGATAACTCAATGGAAGAAATTGAACAAGCTGTTGAAGATAAATATCATATTACATTAACTATTCATATGGATCCATATCTTGAAAATGATCCTAAGTTTAAACAATATTTTGATCAATTATCTAAAATTGTTTGTTTAATTGATGAAAAATTAACAATTCATGATTTAAGAATAGTTCATCATCATAAAAAAACAATTTTAGTATTTGATGTTTTAAAGCCATTTGAATGTAAATTAGATAATATTGATATAAAGAATAGAATTATTAAATATTATGAAAATGATAAAGATATATCTGTTAGGATAAATTTTGATACGAATTATGTTAGGTAGTAATGGAAATAGTATTATTTAAAAATGGGAGAGAATTTTTAGAAAGTAAATATAGCAAGAATTTTAATGTTAAAGATGATTTAACTAAAATAGAAGAATTTTCTAATAAGAATTTTATTATTTTATATGATAATTTTTTAGTATATTCAAAAGATAGATTAATTCATACATTAGGTGTGACTGATAATTATGTAGAAATTATTAAAGATTTATTCTATAGAAATATATGCTTAGATAAAATTTCAGATTTAAAATTATGTCACGCATTAAAGAAGACATTTAATTATTCTATTTATAAAGAAGAAAATTATTATAAAACAATAAAATCTAATATAAGAAGAACTTTATTTAGTGGTGGATGCTTCTGGTGTATGGCACATCCTTATTATGAATTTGATGGAGTATTAAATGTAATATCTGGATATGCAGGAGGTAGTTCTATTAATCCTAATTATTTAGATACTAAGCATGGTAATGGATATAAAGAAACTGTCTTTATTGAATATGATAATAATAAGATTAGCTATAAGGAATTATTAAAATTATATTTTGAATCTATAGATCCTTTTGATACTGAAGGTCAATTTATAGATAAGGGTGAAAGCTATCAAACTCAAGTTTATTTTAAAGATGAATTAGAAGAAAATATTTTTAATGAATATAAAATAGATATTGAAAAAAGATATAAATTAAAAGTTGCAGTAAAAACTCATTGTGATTCTTTATTTTATAAAGCTGAGGAAGAGCATCAAAACTTTGAATTTAAGAATAAAGATAAATTTATAACTGAAGAACATATCAGTGGTAGGGATAATTACAATTATGTTAAATTAGACTAATTTGCTTAATCTAACTACTTGTGTTATAATGAAACAATATAAAGAAGGGAACCTTAGGTTATGATTAAAGAAAAAAGCTGCGGTGCAGTAGTATTTATTAAATTTAATAATGAAATAAAATATTTAGTAGAAGAAATGCTTGCAGGACATTTTGCTCTAACTAAAGGTCATGTTGAAGGTGAAGAATCCGAGCATGAAACAGCCTTAAGAGAAATTAAGGAAGAAACTAATCTTGATGTTACATTCTTAACTAGCTTTAGAGAAGTTATTAACTATAATTCTAGTGTTAATGTTAATAAGGATGTTGTATACTTTTTAGCTGAAGCTAAATGTATTTCAGATATGAAGCCTCAAGAAAATGAAGTTAAAGAATTATATTGGTTAAATTATGAAGAAGCTC